>NZ_PQDH01000018.1 GCF_002964605.1 Vallitalea okinawensis | reverse complement strand
ATATAGCTTTATTATAGAATAAAAGCTATAAATCAATCCAGAATTAACTGGTTGTTATATACTTATAATACCAACAATACATTTCCACAAGGCTCGGTTAAGGGTCACAATGCCTTTCTTTTGGGCATGCGCGCCCTCACACATTCCTCAACCTAAGCCCGTCGGGACAGCCCTTATCAGGGCATGAGCGGCTCCTTCTATGGTTTAGGAACGTTAGGAGCACGGGACGTTAGTAACCAATTCATTAAAGTTTAATTTAAGGAAGAACTTTTAGGAGGAAGATAATGAGAATAAAATTATATTTATGCTTACAATTTATAGTAATAATAATCTTAACTGGTTGTCAATCAGAAGTAACTCAGACAAATTCTGAAACAGTTGACATAATTAAAGTCGAAGAGTTAAGAGTTCAAAATAATACTTTACAAGAACAATTGAATGAATTAGAGACTCAATTTTCTATTTTACAAGAAGAGATCAAAAATAACCTCAACTATGAGTCGCTGGATGCGAAGGAATCAAAATCTCAAGACAATAACACACTCTACTCAGAAGTAAATATTAACGAAATCAATGAAAAACTTACCGAACATGAAAATCAAATCGATGAGCTATATTATATAGCTTTAAAAAGCTATTATGATACTCTAGATGATGAAGATGTATACTCAATCATAAAATACTCACCAAATACAGAAGTTTTAGATTCTTCACCTGACGGTAATTTTGAAGGATACTGGTCAACAGATGGGGATAATATGGGAGATGTTTTCATATGGCCGAAAGGACATAACAGACCGTTAGACTTGGATTTAAAGGGATCTGGAATCATCTTAATGTGGTCACCAGATAGTAACTATGTTGTTGTTCGATCCGGTACATATACATGGAGTAAAGGAAAAATTGTTTCAGTTGAAGATAATAAAATTATTTTAGATAATATTTTTTTCCATGTTAAAGTACATTGGGCTAATGATTCTAGTTACTTAGCTTTTATAGGAGCCAATGAAACTATTAAAAGTAATATAAAGAATTATGATCACATTCAATCTGTATGTATCTATAATGTTATTAAGGAAGAATTATTGGTAGTGGATCCAGGTACTGAGGATTATGTATGCGAAGATTTAAAAATTGACGGTAACAATAATGTCATTTATACAAGAGAATATGTTGACGGTTCAAAAGAAAGTTTAACTTATACGATTGACATATCTCAATAGTTATATGGTAGTAAAAGCTCAATTTAATAACTTAACATTAGACTGAATATAAATAGAAGGAAAACATCTAAAAGGATTGAGATAATGAAAATAATACTATTTAAACCTCGTATTGCTAAAATCCTTACCTTTTTATTTATAATCATAGGAATACTTATTTTAAGGCATCTCTCTGTTGAATCGTATAGTGATCAACAAATTTCTAAAGAAGAAATTGTTACTTGGATTAAAGAGCAGAGTAAGATAGATACCACTTACTTTGAGGAACTTACTTTTGAGTTAGTAAATATAAGATACTGCTAGCAATTATGCTTCCATAATCTATCATTCCTAAGCAGTAATTTATAAAATTATGTCATACTAGTAATTAAGGACAAAAGATTAAAATACCCTAGATAAATAACCTAGGGTATATGATAATCATATGTTTACTTTCTATTCATGAAAGCGGCAAGAAGACCACCACCTAGTATAAGTACGAGAACAATAAGACCAATGAAAGTAAAAACCATAGTAACACCTCCTCCTAATGATTATAACAAAAAAAGAGGAGTTAAGTATTAAAATAAGTACAAAAAATGTGTTTAACAGAGAGATGGTATATAAATGAAATGATTAACTAGAAAGATGATAGCATAAATTAAAACTATGTTTAGACAGCAATTAACAGATATCTGGATAATTATTCTCAGGTATGTTAACAGAATAAATATCATAATCATTTGTCCCATCTGTGCCTTTGAGTATAACAAGCAATAATGCGGCAATATAAAAAAGAGGCTTGAGTGGTGGGGTGTATTTGAACAGGGATAGAGGTATAATAACCCAACCTGTAACATTTAGATCATGTAATCGCCTTGTTATCAAACTAAGATTCGATACAGAATGGATAACAATAGTGAAATAAGAAACGGTTGCCAATCCGGGAGCGTTATTAATAATTTCGATAATTAGATAAATAATTATAAATATAACTTGAATCAATAATATTCTTAGTAAAAAGCTTAAACGATTTAATCTACCTGCAAATGAGAAAAATTTAATTAACATATGTATACTCCTTCGAAAATCTATCAAACGGATTATATCATAGTTTTTAACGCAAAGATAATGTAATACTTGGTAGTAGATGAATTAATAAAATATTTATAAAAGAACTAAATAGGGAAGTGAGGGAGTTAAGATTACAATCAGTAACTATCGTGCTTATCGTAAGATATGTATCTCCCATATTATTAGATAATAATATGGGAGATACCTGGTAGATCTTTTAAAAAGAGTTTAAATTATCATTATTATTTTTATCTTCAGATAAGTATTTATCACAAGCTTTAATACCTCTTCGAAGGAACTTTATTAAAAGTACTAATACATAAATATATAGTCCAAAAAGCGGTAAAATTAATGCAAAATATAATACCATCCCCAAAATACCTGCATAACTCATAAAAAACCTCCTTAAACATTAAATGGAAAGTATGTATCACATATTGTATTCTACATTAATTTTCAAAGAACGGCAATATAAATTAATATATGAGGCTTAGATGATAGTAACAATTCAAGACTTTGATATGGGATACTATGAAAAGATGGGGTATGACAGTATACCTTTATGGAGTATATGCTATAGTCAAAGGGGATGAAGAAGAGATACATAAATAGCCTGAAAATGTATAGCGTTATACTAGTTAAATATTAGTATGAACGATTTCAGTATGCAAGATAAAGAAGTTTTAATTACCCTAGATAAATAACCTAGGGCAGATGATAATTATGTATTTACTTTCTATTCATGAAAGCAGCAAGTAGACCACCACCTAGGATAAGCACAAGAACAATAAGACTAATTGAAAGAATACTCATAGTTACAACCTCCTCTTAATCATTATAGCAAAAAAATAGGTGTGACATATATTAATAAGCACAAAATTGTATTTAGTGCATCAAAATAATTTAATTAGAAAATGAACTAACACTAGTAGAAGGTAAAACGTAAATGATGACCTATAACTCTCCAATGAGCCCTTAAAAATTAACCAGAAAAAGAGTATAGCACATAGTAGCAGAACGATATTAAAATGTTTTAGACTAATTAATTCATAAGCAAAAAGGTATGCATATAAAAGACTTAATAACGCACATATAACCCTATAGAACTTGATCCACATAATCATCACCTAATTTCAATTATGAGGTTATTATACCAAAAAAATCAAGAATATTATAGGACAGTTTAGCTTATGTAGACTAAGAAATTGGTAATGGTAGCAAGTAAGTGTAGCAACAGATAAGCGTAACCTAAAGCTTTTAACCAAGTCAGTAATATGTGTTTCATAAAACTTGATAATCTATTAAAAAGAATCAACTCCTTTAAGTATATAGAGTCTTATGAAGAAATTGATATTAAAAACTTAAATAACCAATATATTTATTCAATTAAAAAAACTTAGATACATCATACATAATAGTATATGTGTGATGTATCTTTGACTAAAAATAAAAACTAATGAAGTTATAGTATTGTTGATTGTGCTATTCGGCTTCTTCAATTGTTGAGTCCTGTTTGCCATGATATGTTATGTTATTGCCAGCATTATTACCAATGCCATTTTTCGCTGGCGAAATCAAAAATCCGAAAACTATACCCATGAAAAATGTTAATGTTGATAACATAAAAATTTCTCTTTTCTTCATCGTATCATCTCCTAACTAAAATACACTCATTTTTATCATGATTTTACAAGTATGTACTCATTATAGCTAGCCCTTGATAGCAACTTGAGCAATTTGTTTTTCATTGTTCTTTTCAAACTCTTTATATGCCCTCATACCGATTTTCTCTGCAACTTTTTGTGATGGTATGTTCCGAACTGTGGTATATGAAAATATTCTGGAGTAATTTAAAACATTAAAAGCATATTTTTTACAAGCAAGAGCAGCCTCTGTTGCATAACCTTTGTTACAATATTTTTTTATGATATGGAAACCAATTTCTGGTACCATTTCATTATCTATGCTTTGCATGGTTATACCACAATCTCCTATAAAAACATCACCCTCTTTCAATATTACCGCCCAAAGTCCATGTCTATATTTTTTATAGTTTTCTATATTCCATCTAATCCACTGTTCTACCATTTCCTCAGAAAATGGGTGAGGGTAAAATTCCATAGATTCTGGATCAGACAGAACTCTCATTAATTCTTTTTTATCATCAATTATTAGTTCTCTAAGGTATAACCTTTTTGTCTCAAATATTTTCATGTTAGTCTAACCTCCTTTAAAATAAGTATTCTAACAAAGTGCTTGATGTCCCACTAGTTAATTGAGTAAATTATATCACAAAATAGCTTAAATTGGAATTTGAAGTGAGAATATGAGTAATGTTCCATCAGCTTGCATGATCGAGAGGATTAAAGAGATTAAAATTGTTGATACAGCTGGCTATCATGATCATAGAAAAGAGATATACATACTTTAATATGAAAAAGATTATTTTATAAGATTAAATCAACCTTGAGTTCATAAAGAGTAGTGAAGATTCAAACGTTTAGTAAGTAAAAAAAATTTTATTAGATCAGATACAAAAAAGACCCAAGAAGCTTATCCTGTGACGATCAACTTCTTGAGAATAAATAAAAAGCCTTACTAAATTATTATAGTTATTAGCAGTTAAGTACAAGTTAAGCTTATGTTAATTCTATGTTAAGATTATCATATGTATTTGAAATTCTTGAGGACACTTAGGTACCACAAAACGACAAAGCCGTAAGGTTTTTATTGATTAGGTCATATGCACTCTTATTCACTGATACAGAAACAAATGAACGTATTATTATGAATACTATGAGAGTTTATAAAGTTACTTAAGAATTTTTTGTGATAACAGTATCAGGGAGTAAATAGTGAAGTTCAATGATTAATAAGATAGGAATTTGAGAATTAAGCTATTCTTATAAAATGGAGAAAGTAAAATCATACTTTTATATCCGAATGGATGTAAATAAAGGAATACAGTTTGTTGAGATATTGCTCTCAGGTGTACTTTAATAGACAAATCGATGAGATGTTGTCTATAACCTATGAGGGATTAGAGAAACAATAAGTACCCAATATATACATCCAAGTAGAATTATATCATAAAAACAATTATTTTGCAGTGAAAATAATCTATATTTACTACCAAGAGGTTATTTAGTCAAGAGTTTAAACCATTATACACATATTTCGTCTAATGAAGTTAATAATATAACTATAAAACAATGATAAGCAGTTTAATGTTGATAATTTGATTGACTGAATATGGGAGGTCAGTATTATGTCTTATATGAAACCAAGAAATGCTGATGATATAGTATTAAGAAGACAGATAGAAGGTCTTGAATATGCCATTCAGCAAGATAAAAAAAACAATGATAAAGAATCCCTTAAGTACCATCAAATAGCTTTAAGCGAACTTAAAAGAGCAATAGAAAAATGATATTGATGGTCTTAAACTGAGTAAAAAGTAATAAAAAGAGCAATGAAAAGTATGGATAATATTTCCTTGGTAATAAATGGTTGATTGGTTTTCTTTATAAAATGAGTGCCTCAAGTGCTTACCTTTTTCTGTTATGTCTGGAAAAGAGCATAGTCAGTACATTACAGATGCGTATTAATATTGTATACATAGTAAGTAATGAATAATCATTGTTGATTAAATAATTTATAAAAAGAATCATAATCACAATAACTAATCCAATGAGAGTAGGCTTAGTTTTGGATATAAAATTCTTAAGTAGGTATTGCTGTCTGACACTGTAAATCATGAAGTTTCATTTAGCTCTCTATTGTGGTATAATTTTACACATATGAATAGTTGTTGATAGCATTCGACTAGAAAGGTAAATAAATTTATGATGAAAAATGTTAGTATTCGAAGACCAAATAAAAAAGATATTGAAGAACTTCATCAATTATTTGCAGTAACCATTACCACGGCATTTGAAGAAGAGGGAGTTGGCGACGACCTTGAATCGATTAATGGGGAGGTAGAGGAAAAAAAGCAGAGATTGAAAGAAGATATAGCATCTAATGGTTTTAATCACTTCTTTCTACTTGCGTGTTTAGAGGGAAAGATTGTTGGAACAATTTCATATGGTGTAAGTAGTGAACTAATCAATAAATGTACTCAAGGTCAACTTAAGGATGTTGGAGAAATTGGATCTGTGTATATATTACCTGAATACCAACGAAAAGGAATAGGTACGTTATTGTTAAATGCTATGTATATCGCTTTAATTGGGAAGGGGATTGATGAATTCTGTCTGGATAGCGGTTATACGATAGCAAAAAAGATATGGGGTAAGAAGCTGGGGGAACCCAAATACGTACTAAAAGATTATTGGGGAGAAGGTGCTGACCATTTAATTTGGTGCCGAAAATTAAAGGATATATCCATTACATATGAACTTACTAATTAATTTCTTAAGCGCGAGTCATGGGTGCTTAATATATTCTGGCGATTTAAAAAGGATGAAATAAATAGGTATCATGTATTTCATCCTTTATGAATATTAAATTTTATTTGCTTGAGGAATTTTTTTGATTCACTTCTTTTGTATAGAGAAACTCTTTGAAGGAATCATTTGGAGCTATAATAGGCTTTGTCCATTCAGTTGTTTTTAATACGATTAGTTGACTAGTATTACCGATAATAGAGCCACCGTAATACTCATTGAAATGTTTGTGAAGTTGCTGAATGGTTAAACCCATATCAGAGATTATTTTCTGCATTTTATAGGTTTCATCAAAAGACTTATGAGCAAATGAAAAAAATATTAATGTTCCTTTTTTCTTTTTTAACATTGCTAAGCCTCTTGAAATAAACAAACTCATACCTTGTAATGTATATGGTGGATCTGTAAAAAAAGCATCGTAGTTATTAAGGAAATCGTCTTTAACTGAATCTTTAAAATCCATTTGAAAACATGTAATGGGTAAATGATACTTGTTGGCAATATCACTGAGCTGATTTAAGTATCTTTGATCCAAATCTGCAACGTGAATTTCGGTCCTATTATGACTGGTATCTGGATATAGTCGTTTTAAAAGAAAACCTAGAGCGATACTAACAAAATCATCATCACCTATACATAGAATTTTTTTATGGATAAGGCTATTCATGCGTAAAGCTAGTATAGCCCTCTTTAGACTTGTTTTCATAGTGCAGTGTGCTTGGTCCAAGGCCATATTTGCATCAGGTCTTAACCCATAAATATTTTCTAATAGAATCCAATCTTCTTTAAAGATTACCTCCATAGATAAATTATCTTCCATAATAGAATGAAGAAAAGCTAAATCAATTCCTTTATAGCCTAATTCATCTTCAACAAATGTTTTTCCATTAGTAGTTAACATGATTCCCTTTTTCTGAACTACAATACCAATTTTAATAAATTCCTTTTTTATTGCTGATACTAACGGAATGGGTAATAATAACTGACGTGCTAAGCGTTTATTGGACTGAGGGTTATTTAAATATAGTAATCTCAAGAAGTTTTCGATTGCATCTTCACCTTCTTGGATTTTTACCTTCTTAGCAATCAATTTTATTAAATGTTGTTTGTTATCACTTATATAATTAGTGTTTTGTTTTATTTTTGTAATAATCCTATAAGCCTCCTAGTTATTAAATTATGATAACTTAATAAACAAGGCTTACCAAGCAAACAATATGCTATAACCAGTAGCCTCGCTTACTAAGTGTTATCACACATAATAGATTACTCATAAAAAATCTCCTTTCGTCTGCTTATTTTAGTCTACATATATCATTTTATGTTAATTATAATGATTTTCAAGAGAGAGTTTAATTATAATTATTATGTGCTCTGGATGGCGAGGAGAATTATCCACACCGTACCTGTGAATAGTGGGTTACATAATTTGTAAATTATCAACAAGTTGTGGAAAAATATGTTAATAACTTATTTCGGTATAAATTGTTATGACAACTGACTTGACAAAATATTGTTGAAAAACATATCTTTTTATGGTATAATTATACATATCAAATATTGAATTCTAATAAAGGAGTTTGATGATGAAAAATGCTAAATGCTTAAGAGAGTTGATAATGGATTTTATTGGCTATGCCAGTGAATTAAAAGAAACGGGGATTATCACTAACGATCAGTATGAGCATTTAACAAATAGTAAATTAGCTTTTCTTGAAAACACTTGTCTGAAAAGATAAGTGTTTTTTCTGATTAAAAGGGAAGTCGTTGATACATACTAAAGGAACTAGCTTTAAAAGGAGTTAATTAAATGAGTTATATCGTATTTGATTTAGAATTTAATCAAGCCCTTATTGAAGATCAAAAACACTCTAAGCGAATGAATCAGAAATGCCCTTTCGAAATTATACAAATTGGTGCAGTTAAGCTTGATACAGAGCTTAATGAAGTCGCAACCTTTAAGGCTCTAGTTAAGCCAATTATATATCCGAAAGTGCACCCTTTTATAGAAGAATTAACTAACATTACCGATGATCAATTAAAGTTAGCTCGATCTTTTAAATATGTTTTTGAGCAATTTACTGATTTTATTGATGGGAAAGATAATATCTTTGGTATTTGGGGCTTAGCAGATATGAAGGAATTGTTTAGAAATGTAGTATTTCATAAATTAAGTAGTAATGACATTCCTAGAAGGTTCATTAACATACAGGAGATCGCTTCTAAGAAATTTAGGACACCAAATAACAGTAGTATTGGATTAAGAAGCGCTATTGAATTTATGGATATACCCATTGAGAAGTCGTTTCATGATGCGTTTCATGATGCTTTTTATACTGCTGAAGTTTTTAGAAGACTATCATCAGAGCCTTATCAAATAGAAAAATATGATCCTCGCCAAGCTTTTATCAACAGAGGGAAGCGGATCCAAAAACAGAAAAGGAAAATCGATTATCATGGCTTAATCCAACAATTTGAGAAAATGTATAATAGAAAAATGACAGAAGATGAAAAATCAATAATCAAGTTAGCCTATAAAATGGGACTAACAGATCAATTTCAGATACCTGATAAATCAAAATAATTTGCAGTTATGTTTATTCAAAATATATAATTATATAGTTTAGATGTCTGAGGGGGATGGGGATGAAGAAAAAAATTCTATATATTGTTATAATATTAGCTAGCCTAGTATCAATGACTATTTGGTATAAAAGCCTTGAAACAGAATATGAAGTTGATTTAACGATGTACGATTTTAACTATGATGAAGATGGGATTATGATTGAGCCTTCTTTTGAACCCTCCATCATTCAAAATGCAAACACAAAAATAAAAGAGACAGAAGAAGAGTTCATTGAGTTGCTAGATTTCCTTATTGGTGAAGGACCTTTTACTTCAAGTAGAAGCTTAATCGAAGGGAATAAAATTGTTACCATGGGCTTAAGTCAACTTTATTATTATCCTGATGACTATAATGAAGGGTATTATTCCTACTGGGAACCTGATAAAGATATCAACAGAGATCCAATTAGGGAAAATCCTCTTACAGGTGAAGATACAGGAGATGTTCATAAGTTCACTATATTTGGTCCAGAGCAATGGTGCACTGATTTCGTCTCATGGTGTTATAACTATGCTGGTTGCCCAATGAAGGGTGGTGGTGCTACTGTACCAGGTATTGAATGCAGTTCTACAGATTGGATGGTTAAGGGTGGTGCCTATTCTGTGCGTTACTTTAGAAAGTATAAATCTTGGTATTATCCTGAAGAATTACCTCAGCAAGTCCAACCTGTACCTGGAGACTTTATTTATTTACCTGAACATGTTGCTTTTGTATGGGAAGTAGTCAACAATGATCTACATATACTTGAAGGCAATTATGGTGATAAGGTTAATGACCGTTGGATTAGAGATTATCGTAATAATAAGCTTATGAAAGGATATGGTTTAAGATTTGGCTGTCAAAGAATTGTATCTCATGGTGATCGAGTTGATACAGTAGCATCCATTGATACTCAAGTTAATGGAGTACTTCAGAGTGATATTGAAAAGATCATAGATGGGGACTTAGCCACAGTATGTGAATTGAATTTTGATGATAGTAATTCTGTAAGTTTTCAGGTAGATTTAAAAGAACCATACATAATAAGACGAGTTGCTTTCTCTTGGGGAGAGGAGCAAGCTAGAAGAGTACGACTTGCTTTTAGTAATACAGACTCATTTAATGATTTTGATGAGACTACTGATTGGTTTGAGATAGAAGAGGATGAACTTTATACATCTATGTATATATTACCCTATGAGTATCGCTATATTACCATTGAGATAGAAGGGCAGGGTGACATTATAGATCTAAAAGAAGTACTTATTTTGGATTAATATTCACCGTTCATACTTATCAATACTGCACGATGTAGTTCAGCAGATATTATAACTTTAAACAACTAGTTATATATCTGCTGATATCATTTTGTACTAAGTAATTGTAGTAACTTTAATGTTATTGCTCTGGTTTTGCACGTGCATCTATATCAATCAGTCTAATAATAATTGATGCAGCTTCAGCTCTTGTTGCTAATTGATCATATCTAAAGGTATTATCAGTATATCCACTTATGATACCTTCTGAAAAAGCTATCAGAATAGATTCTTTATATTCATCGGGAATTGAATCATAATCCATTATAGAGTCTTTATAAACTTCAAGCGTCTCATCCTTAATTGAATCTGAGCTTACTGCTCTTGCAACGATTCTTGCCATTTCACCTCTTGTGATTTGTCTTCTATAATTAGTAAATTCACTCTCTTGTATTAATCCAAGTTCATGAGCTTTTTCTATAAAAGGAGACGCCCAATATTCCTTTCCAGGTTCCATATCATAGCCTAAAATAGTAATAATCATCTTAACAAACTCATCAATACTTATTTCACTATCAGGTTTGAATGTACCATCTGAATAGCCGCTAATTACTTTCATCACATAAAGGTATGAAATATTTTTTGTATACCATTCACTTTCTGAAAGATCTGAGAATTTAGAAGCTGTATAGGCTATCAGGAGATTGCTATGTTCTTTAACAACATTTAAATCTTGCAGTTTTCCTTCATTGATTAAATAGTTAACTTCTTCATTAGGAAAATCATTCACAATTAGATTATCGAATAAAGAATATATAGGTGTATAATCTTGTACAGGATTACCCTCAAGATATAATACTTCTAATTGATCAAGTTCAGACAATAAACTCAAATCACTAATGTTATTATTTCTTAAATCCAGATATTTTAACTGTGGTAAGTATTCTAAACCATTTAGGTAGTAAATACCTTTATCATTAGCCGTTAATGTTTCTATTGCTTCTAAGTCGTCTTTAGAGATTTTATCCTTGTTAAGCTTCTCTTTTACTAGTTGATTTAAGATTTCATTCTCAAATTCAAAAATCTCTTCTAATTGGTCGTAATTAATTTTTTTTGGACTTTCAAGGAATATGTAGCCATGGTTAGAATAGCCATCTATAATACTTATAGTTATACTTCCAAATTTCTTAAACTCCTCCAAGGAATATCTTATTTTTAAAAGCCCATTCTCATTCTCTAATTCAGATGGGTTACCCATAATTTTTATTTTGTCACCTTCTGGTGGATTAAAGAAGCTGTAAAAAGATATTTCACTATTTTCATAATAAATACTAAACTCAATATCATCATTGATTTTTACTGCTGTTATACCCTCAATATCTAAATTCCAATCAACACCTTCACTAAAAGTAAAACCGATAGGCATTCCTAGCATACGATTTTCTTCTTTGGCTGAAGATGTAAAAGCAATACAATAAAGTGATAGTACTATTGTGGTCATCAATACTAAAGTTCGTCTAATCAATGAAATCCCTCCCTTGTTTTTTAGTGCACACATCTAGAAATGTGAAAAATTATGGCTATAAACCTTATTATATTATAAGATGGATGATATTGTAAATATGAATCGAGAAAATTTATATTTTAAAGCTAGCTCTTAGAATACCTAATTTTATTATATTCTCTTATTGTGCATAGGTATGAATTATGTTATATTAGTACATAACTTAAACATTAGTAAAATGAGGAAACTGTTTTAGGTTTTGAAATAAGGAGGCTATTATGTCATTAAAAGCAAAATTAATGGATGATTTAAAGACTGCAATGAAAGAAAAGGATACTGTAAAAAAATCTACAGTAACATTAGTAAGATCGGCTATCAAACAGGTTGAAGTAGATACAAGAGAAGAACTTAATGATGAACAAGTCATTGAAATCATTGCAAGGCAAGTAAAGCAAAGAAGAGATGCTATTGAAGAATTCAAAAAAGGTGATCGTCAAGATTTAGTTGAACAGTCAGAAAAAGAATTAGCAATACTAATGGAATACCTTCCACAGCAATTAACTGAAGACGAAGTTCAAGAGATAGTTAAAGCTGTTGTTGAAGAAACAGGTGCTTCTTCAATGAAAGAAATGGGTAAAGTAATGCCAAAGGTTATTGCTAGAACTAAAGGAAGAGCTGACGGTAAGCTTGTATCTCAGTTTGTGAAAGAGGCTTTAAGCTAATAGAGTGAATAAAATGACCACGGTTCAAATGAAATGAGAACTGTGGTTATTTTCTATTTTACAGACTTATGCAGGGAATGGTTTTAATTAAATTATCAGTTGACAAATAGTTAAAGTATGGTAATATTATTTTTGCGCAGCTAACAGAGAACAATTAATGTTCTCTAGCAAACATAAAGAGTGGTATGAGGTGTTAGAGAGAAAGAGATTATGGAAATGGGGGGAGAAGAATGAGAAAGATAAAAATTTATTGGCCCTTTGTAAAAGGTGTCATTCAAGAATTTATGGCATACAGAATTAACTTTTATATCTATGTTTTTGGCGAGTCTTTGCAAACGGTTGTCTTGCTCTATATTTGGAGGGCGGTCTTTGAAAGTTCAACGAGCTCGGTTATAAATGGATTTGCTTATAATGAAATGATTACATATGTATTTCTTAGTACGATTACTGGGATACTCATCGTCAATGATATCCATTGGAGAATTGGCTCTGAGGTGAGATCTGGTGATATCGCCATGAATCTCATCAAGCCAGTTAGCTATCAAATGCGACAATATGCTAAAGGTGTTGGAGAAACAATTAGCAATTTTATATTTGTATCCTTTCCAATATGGATTGTTTATACGCTTTACGACTATTTTGGTAATGGTAATGTGATTCATATGGATCGACTGTTATTCTTTTTACTAAGTTGTGTAATGAGCATATTAATATCCTATACAATCAATTATTGCTTTGGTTTGGCAGCTTTCTATGTGGAGTATTTATTTGGTTTTGTCATGGCTAAAGAAGCCATTATGAAATTTTTCTCAGGAGAAGTCATACCTCTAGCATTTTTTCCACCTAAGTTACTAGCTGTTTTTAATTGGCTACCCTTTGGTGCTTTGGTTTATACACCTGTCATGATTTATTTAGGTAAGTATCAAGGTGATGAGATGTATAAAGCACTGTTAATCCAATTTGTATGGGTAATTATTTTGTTTGCATTAAGTCATGTGTTATGGAAAAAAGCTATTAAAAGATTGACAATATTAGGGGGGTAAGCCATGAGACGTTATTTGAAGTTATACGGTATGTTTATAAGTCAATATATAAAGATTATTATGCAATCTAAAGCAGATTTCATCATTGGTTTTTTAGCCTTCTTTTTAATACAAGCATCAGGGATTGCTTTTATTTACCTGTTGTTCAGTCAGATTCCTGATCTAAAGGGGTGGTCATTTTATGAATTAATATTAATTTATGGATTTGCCCAAATACCTAGAGGCATAGATCATATGTTTATGGACTACATATGGCTTTTAGCTGGTCATGTCATTGTAAGAGGGGAATTTGATAAGTATTTACTTAGACCAATGAACCCATTATTTCAGTTAATATCGGAACGTTTTCAAGCAGATGGTGCTGGTGAGGTAATCATAGGTATCATTCTATTTAGCATAGGTGTCAAGAACTGTGACGTAACATTAAACTTTGTCAATATGATGGCATTAATCATTATGGTACTTTTTGCAACTTTAATTTATACGTCTATCAAACTATTTTTTGCATCATTAGCGTTCTGGATTAAAAGGAGTCAATCCATTTTATTTATGTTTTATAATACAAGTAGTTTTGCTAAATACCCTATTGAAATATATCATAAAAGTATCCGGTTATTTATTACGTACATCATACCATTCGCCTTAACTGCGTATATTCCAGCATCTTATTTTCTAGGCAAGAACTCTTTGATGTATTGTCTGCTCATGACATGTGGGATTGGTACGATTACAACAGTTATTGCATATATGACTTGGCTAAAAGGTATTAAAGCATATGAAAGTGTAGGAAATTAGGGGGACATTGTATGATAAGAGTAGAAAATCTAACAAAAGAATTTAAAAATTATACGAGAGGAAAAGGTTTAAAAGGAACGGTTAAATCTTTATTTCATCGTGATTACACCTTAACAAAAGCAGTTGATCAAGTATCCTTTGACATCGATGAAGGTGAGATCATAGGGTATATAGGTGCCAATGGAGCAGGGAAATCAACAACAATCAAAATGATGACAGGTATCTTAGTGCCTTCATCAGGAGCGTGTATTGTCAATGGAAAAGTCCCCTATGATAATAGGATTGATAATGCTAAAAATATTGGGGTCGTATTCGGGCAAAAAACACAGCTTTGGTGGGATTTGCCTTTAGGAGAAACATATTCTATTTTGAAGGAGATTTATGAAGTATCTGACGAGGATTATCAGGAGCGTTTGAATTACTTCAAAGAGGTTTTAGAAATAGACCAATTTATGGATAAGACTGTTAGAACATTATCTCTTGGTCAGAGAATGAGAGCTGATTTAGCGGCAGCCATGTTACATAATCCTAAAGTTCTGTATCTCGATGAACCAACAATAGGTCTAGATGTAGTAGTGAAAGAGCGTATTAGAACAGCTATTAAGGATATGAATCAAAAATATAAGACAACTATTATATTAACAACTCATGATATGAGTGATATTGAAGAATTATGTAATCGAATCATTATCATTGACAAAGGTAAAATCATATACGATGGTGAAATCGAAAAAATTAAAAAGGAGTATGGCTATACACGAACTGTCACCATTGAAATTAGAGAATCAATTGGTGATGAAGAGGTATTGGCTAATCTCAATCAAGTTTTTAATCTCAGCGAAGAGAATTTAAACGCATCTAAAGAAGAGAATGTTATTAAGATTACTTTTAATCGTGAAAAGATATCAGTGTCAGAAATTATGGGATACATGCTTAAGAAAGTAAATGTTATAGACTTTAGCATAAGCGAGACTGATATTGAAGAGATTGTTAAGAAGCTGTATATAGAAGCATAGTTAGCATATTTATGTAAAGGAGTACTAAGAGAAATTAGTACTCCTTTGTGCAATAATATTCCTAAACTTGTATATCAATATTTCCACCTATATGAGGTGTTACACTTTGTTCTAGCATGTGTCGCATTGCGTCACCAGTTTGCTCTGTCATATCCATTGCTTTACTAGTAACTGCAACACTAACTTCTTGAGCTAAAGACATTTGGCTCATAGCAGTACTCAACGCGGCAATATCCATTATTAATTCCTCCCCTCAGGTGTACTTTGTGTTTAGGTTCCATATATTATTTATCGGTTTCATTAGTAAATACATTAATAGTGCCTCGCTTATATCCTTCTAATATAGGAAGATCTCTGTTATAATAGGTTTGAATAAAATGTAAAAAGGAGAAGTGCTATGGGTGGATCATTCTTTCAACGATATGAACAATATGGTAGACAATTAACGAAGAAACAAAAGCAACTAGCAGAATATGTAGCAAAGAATTATAAAACAGCCGTTTTTTTGTCCAGCATAGAACTAGGGAAAAAAGTAGGAACCAGCGAAGCAACAGTTATTCGATTAGCAAATGCTTTAGGTTATTCAGGTTATTTGGAAATGGTTAAAGAAATACGAGAGTATGTAAAAGAAGAGATTACAACCATTGATAAGCTTGAAAGATTCGGTATGCGTTTAAATGATGAATCAACTAAATCCATTGTTATGGCGAATAATATTAAGATCATTAAATCGGTTAGTAGTGTACTTCCTGATGAGATCATCAACAAAGTTATATCAGATATTGAATCGCATAATAAGATCATTATTACTGGTTTTGAAAGTTCAGCGGGTATGGCAGAATATTTTGGATATAATTTGACACGTATTATACCAAATGTCAACATTGTTACTCATAATCATGGTAATATTCTTAATGTCGTCAAAAATTGTGATGAAGATAGTTTTGTTATTGCCTTAAGCTTTCCGCGATATTCAAAACATGTTGTTCAACTAACTAAAATGTTTAAAGAAAATGGTAGTAAAGTTTTTGGAATAACGGATAGCATCCTATCACCAATAAGACCATTTAGTGACTACAACGTGATTATTCCTGTTCATGAAGAATATACTTTCAACCTAGATGTATCAGTAGGGGTCATGACTATTCTACAAACTATTATTATGGAATATGCGGCAACTCATCATGAACAAGTAGAGGAAAATCTTAATGTTTTGGAAAAATATAATGATGAGTACGGACTCTTTTATAAATCATAATAAACCAGGTAAAAAAAGTTCGAAAGGAAGATTGTAGTATGCAATCAAGGAGACGAATAAGAGATTATGGTATTAAAATAGGGGAATTAAAAACTGGTGTTAGAAATGCTATAACTGATGTACAAGGTGTTAAGGTTGGGCATGTTACTTTACTAGATGAAGCAAAGAAAACTGGTGTGACAGCAGTTTTACCTCATGAGGGAAATATATTTAAAGAAAAAGTATTTGCAGCAAGCCATGTTATTAATGGTTTTGGAAAGTCAACGGGGTTAGTTCAAATTGAAGAGTTAGGTACTCTTGAAACTCCCATCATTTTAACAAATACACTTAGTGTTGGAATGGCTTTTGACAGCTTAGTAGATTATATGCTAGAAACGAATGAAGACATTGGGGATACAACAGGAACAGTTAATCCCGTTATTTGCGAATGTAATGATGGAAGAATTAACGATATAAGGGGTAAACATATAAAAAAGGAGCACATTTTTAAAGCTATTCTTTCAGCAGATGTTGATTTTGAGGAAGGTGCCGTTGGAGCAGGCACTGGTATGTGCTGTTATGGACTTAAAGGAGGAATTGGTACTTCATCTAGAGACATTGAATTAGATAATGGCAATTTTACTGTGGGTGTATTAGCCTTAACTAATTTTGGAGAAAAGAAGGATTTGTTAGTAGATGGTGAACCTATAGGACGAGAAATCATCTGTATGGATCAAGCTTTAATAAATGAAGAGGATAGAGGGTCTGTTATCATCATCATTGCTACAGATTTACCAATGACTCATAGGCAGCTTAAACGTATGTGTAAACGAGCAGTCGTAGGTCTCAGTAGAACAGGTTCTTATATCAGCAATGGTAGTGGAGATGTTGTACTTGGTTTCACGACGAAGAATAGAATGAACCATTACACGAATGATCCATTAATGCCTTTGGATATGTTGCATGAAAACTACATGGACTATGTATTCAGAGGTGTGAAGGAAGCGACTGAAGAAAGTGTTTTAAATGCACTTGTAACTTCTGATGCTATGGTAGATCGTAAGGGTATACAGAGGGAATCATTAAGTCAATATATGAAATAATAAAGCTAAGCCTAGTACTTACTACAGAAAGCAAAAAGCAGCACAAACAAAATGTTTGAGTGCTGCCTTTTTATCTTTTATAAAAGCTCTTCTTTAATCTCATCCATTTCTCTAAGCCACATGTTTACTGAGGCATCACTAGGCATGCGCCAATCACCACGAGGGGATAGCGATAGGGTTCCTACTTTTGGACCATCAGGTAGGCATGAACGCTTAAATTGCTGCGAGAAGAATCGCCAATAAAAGGTTCTTAGCCATTTATAAATAGTAGAATCATCATAGATATCTTCAAATGCACTCTGGGCTAAAAAGAAAATTTTTCTTGGTCCAAAACCTTGTCGCACAATATTAAATAAGAAGAAATCATGTAATTCATAAGGACCGACTGATTCCTCAGTTTTCTGTTTGATATTACCTTCTTCATCAGGTGGTAATAATTCTGGACTTACAGGAGTATCCACCACGTCTATTAATGTTCGCTTAACATTTTCATTCACTTCATGATCTGCCACCCAAGCAACAAGGTATTTGATAAGAGTTTTAGGAATAGAAGTATTGACAGCATACATGGACATATGATCACCATTGTAGGTTGCCCAACCTAATGCTAATTCAGATAAATCACCTGTTCCTATAACAAATCCATTTACTTTATTAGCATAATCCATCAATATTTGAGTTCTTTCTCTAGCTTGTACATTTTCATAAGTGATATTGTGTACATCAGGATCATGGTCAATATCTTTAAAGTGTTGCAAACAAGCATCTTTGATAGAAATCTCAAGTTGAGTAATGCCTAGTTCCTTCATCATAGTTAATGCATTATAATAAGTTCGGTCTGTTGTACCGAAACCAGGCATGGTTATACCAATTATATTTTTTCGATCCATACCCAATAAATCATAGGTCTTAACACAAACGAGTAAAGCAAGTGTTGAGTCAAGACCACCTGAGATACCAATTACAACCTTATCATTACCCACATGCTTAATGCGTTTAGCAAGTCCAAGGGTTTGAATAGAAAAAATTTCTTCTAAACGATGATCGCGGACTTGATTATCTGTTGGTATAAATGGTGTCGGGCTGATAGGGCGAACGAGCTCATCTACAAAGCTTTTTGTTGAGAACTCAATTTCACGAAATTCTTTTACACGTCCAACTGCTGCAATATGCTCTGTGAATCCTGGGGATTTAAAGCGGTCCAGACTCATTTTTTCAATATCAATATCCGTATAGGTGATTTGGCTATTGATTTGAAAACGTTCAGTTTCAGCTAATATCCTACCGTTTTCAGCTATGAGGCTATGACCACTATAGACGACATCTGTTGTTGATTCACCAAAGCCTGAAGAACAATAAGCATAGGCAGCAATACAACTTGAAGATTGTGAACGAACTAGATTTCTTCTGAATTCACTCTTACCAACCAGTTCATTACTAGCGGAGGTATTCAAAAGTAGTATTGCTCCGCTTAACGCAGCATAACTACTTGGTGGAATAGGTACCCATAAGTCCTCACATATCTCAACAGCTACCACCAGTTCTTTCATAGCTTTATGTTTAAAAAGAAGGTCTGTACCAAAAGGCACTTTTGCATTACATATATCAATGGTATCAGATGCCCGTGTAATATCTGAAGAAAACCAACGTTTTTCATAGTATTCATTATAATTGGGTAAGTAAGTTTTTGGGATGAGCCCTAAAAGACGACCATTATTGATGATGGCTGATGCATTAAAGACCTGATTATCACTTTTAACAGCAACACCAATGACAATCAACATATTTTTGTTAACACTATGTTTAACAATTCGGTCTAATTGCTTTTCTGATTCATCAAGTATTTTACTCTGCATAAAAAGATCACCGCAGGTATAACCGCTTATAGCTAATTCAGGAAAGACTAACACTTCAATATCTAAGTTATGGGCTTCGTTGATTAATTCGATAACAATATTCCCATTATTGATACAGTCTCCAACTTTAAGTGTAGGAACAGCACAACCTACTCGAACAAATCCATATTGATGCATTTACATTCACTCCTCAATTTATGTGAGGTAAATTCATATAACAACTTTTAGTGTAATTATGAATTTACCAGATGTGTATAAATTTAAGGCATAAGACATAAATATAGCGAGTTAATGATTTATTGATTAATATGCCTTAGCTCTATTATAAATGATTATAACACAAAAATGACTTAATTGAACTCTTATCTATTTGAGACGCTGGAAATCCTCTATAAGGTTCTATTAAAAAGTGGTCATAACTTAAACTTCACAATTTTGTGTTGTTTTTTTGTTTTTTTTTCGTTACAATGTTATTGTGTCACAAAAAATTATTTTGAACAGCATATTCTCAGGAAAGGAGAATTTATATGTCAATAAAAGTTAGAATGGGACAGCAAAAGAAAATTGCTTTAGTTGCTCATGACAAAAGGAAAAAAGACCTGCTTGATTGGGTTAAAAGAAATAGAGAAGTTTTAGGAACACATTTTTTATTTGGAACAGGAACAACGGGTACTATGATCTCAGGTGAAACAAACTTACCTGTAGCAACATTTAAATCAGGACCTCTTGGGGGTGACCAACAAATTGGTTCTAGAATTATTGAAGGTGATATAGATTTCATTGTATTCTTCTGGGATCCATTAGAAGCTCAACCACATGACCCTGATGTTAAGGCACTTCTTCGTATAGCAGTATTATATGATATTCCATGTGCTATGAACATAGCCACCGCAGACTTCTTATTCACATCCGAATTAATGAAAGAAGAATATGAACGTGAAATAATTGATTATGGAAATAGAATAAGAAGGGAATTTTAGCCCCTTCTCACATGTCTAATAATACGCCATAATAAAATTAATGCAAAGAATAACGCAATTATAATTACACCTAAATAAATAATATCAACATATCCATTATCGGGAGTTACAGAAATATCTTGTTGCAGCGTTGATATTAAAGAAGTATCTACTTTTTCATAAGTTTGTCCAGCAACCAATGGAACTGAACCGATAACAGTTCCTTGGTAAATATACTGCAAGTCACCGATTGGCTCATCTTTGTAAACAGGAGATAATAATGGATCACCGAAAGATAACTTTTTGATGACATCTTCTTCTGACATTTCAGTATTTCCGTAATAGATAAATTCTTCTAATGCAATAACATCTACATAACCCAATTTATTCATACCTTTACCTTCGCCATCAACGTCATTATATATGGGAAGTGTGTCAACTACTTGATGCGCTTTATTTAACTGCAATTTAGAAACTTCATTAAAACCGTAATTAAAGAGATTGACAGTATCTGTATACATGACGGTTTGGGTATCTGCATTCATAATAACACATATTAATGTTGTACCATCCTGTTCTGCATAAGTGACAAGTGTATGTTGAGATTGATCTGTATAACCAGTTTTACCGCCGATTACACCATCAAAAAAATAGGTTGAGCGATGTACAGGATTTTCTAGCATCTTATGCTGATTATAAAGATAACGGGTTTCTTCTTGTTTATTAGTAGGTGGTATTTCAAAAGACGTTGTGCTAATTATATTTCTAAAGGTATTATACTTTAAGGCTTCCCGAGCAATTAAAGCCATATCATAAGCAGTTGTATAATGGTTTTCATCATATAAGCCATGGGGATTAACAAAGTTAGTATTCATAGCGCCTAATTCTTTAGCTTTACTCGTCATTATTTCTGCAAAGCCTTCTATGGATCCACCTATGTACTCAGCGATACCATTTGCAGCATCGTTAGCAGACATTAATAATAAGCCATTTAAAGCTTGTTCTAAAGTAATTTCTTCGTCAACATCTAAAGCAATATGACTACTACCTCGTTCTATACTAAATACAGCCTCAAAACTCATCGTTACAACATCATCCAGATTACCTTTTTCAGCAGCCAGTAAAGCGGTCATAACCTTTGTTATACTGGCGGGATAAAGAACTTTGTCTGCATTTCTAGAATATAATACCTCCCCGGTTTCAGCATCCATTAAAATCGCAGCTCCAGCAGAAATACCTGGTGCAGCAGCATAGCTTATAGAAAATGAGAAATTAAAAAAACATATGAAGACAAAAAAAATAGCAGCTATCCTTTTTTTCATGTAAAAACTCCTTTCTGCTTTAATCAGTATATCAAAAATTCGCTTTAAATAAAAGCTTCAGATGTGACAAAATTGTTAAAAGTATTAATTGGATTTTAATTTTTATGTAAATGGAGGGGATTTTTTTGAAGTATACAAACAAATCTGTTATTATTACTACAGTATTTGTTATAGGTTTTGTCATTAGCTGTTTTGCATACATCATAAGTATAGATAAAAACATTAAGATTTATACAAATGATGAAAAGGAAGGTTCTTCAAATTCTATGGAAGCCAATAATAGAGAAGATATATCTCAGATACAAGAAATAAGTCCAATAGAAGAATCAGAGATTGAATTAATTAAAGTACATGTTTCAGGAGCAGTTGCGCATCCAGATGTTGTGTATACATTGGAAAAAGATAGTCGAGTTGAAGATGCTATTAAAGCTGCAGGTGATTTATCAGATGAAGCAGACTTGAAATACATTAATCTAGCAGCAAAAATTAAAGATGGACAGAAGATATATATTCCATCAAAAAGTGATGATCCTAATGAAATAATGAATTTAATTGCAGATAATATTAAAATTGATACCATTGATGGGTTGATTAATATTAATACAGCAAGTAAAATAGAATTAATGACATTAAAAGGCATTGGTGAATCCACAGCAACAAAGATTATTAATTATCGTGAAGAAAATGGAGCTTTCCAAACTCTTGAAGAATTAAAGTATGTCAATGGTATTGGTGAAGCTACATTTGAAAGTATTAAAAATGAAATTACTAAGTAGTTCTTAGAATTTAGTATAAAGTTAGGGGGCTATCAAATGGCAAAGAAAGTTTTAGTTGTAGATGATGAAAAGCTGATAGTAAAAGGAATTAAATTCAGCCTTGAACAAGATAGTATGGAAGTTGATGTAGCATATGATGGTGAAACAGCATTAGAATTAGTAAAAGAGAATAGCTATGATTTATTAGTTCTTGATCTAATGCTTCCAAAGATAGATGGTTTAAACGTTTGTCAGCAGATTAGAGAATTTTCAACCTTACCAATTATTATGCTTACTGCAAAAGGTGAGGATATGGATAAAATTATGGGTCTTGAATATGGTGCAGATGATTACATGACGAAGCCATTTAATATTTTAGAATTAAAGGCACGTATAAAGGCTGTATTAAGAAGAACTCATGCTAAAGAAACAGAAAAAGATAACCATGGATTACAAATAGGTAGCTTGAAACTAGATTTTGATAGTCGTAGAGTTTTTGTTGAAGAAAAAGAAATTAATCTAACAGCAAAAGAATTTGATTTATTGGAATTATTAGCAATGAACCCTGGAAAGGTATACAGCCGTGAAAAACTTCTAGATGTTGTCTGGGGTTATGATTACCCAGGAGATGTTAGAACAGTTGATGTTCATGTTCGTCGACTAAGAGAGAAGATAGAACCTAATCCAAGTGATCCAATGTACATTTACACAAAATGGGGAGTTGGTTATTATTTTAAAGACTGATGGTGTAAAGTGGTACAGCTCTTTTAGGTTCAAAATGACTTTAGTTTATATTTTCATTTATTTTAGTTCCATACTTGTATTTTCAAATATCCTTTATACCAGTTTAGAAATCTATTTTAGTGAAGAAAAAGAAGTAGAGTTGAAGCGGTATTCTAACTATATTTCTAGAGATATAGAAGCAAATGGGTATCTCCATAATGGTTCAGGAGAATTAAAAGATGATCTTGATAATATCAGTGATATTTATAACATCCGGGTTATGGTATTAGATTATCAAGGTTCTGTCATCTATGATACTCAACGGGTTGAGAATAATAAGCTGCTTGTTAATGAAGAAATTGTTAAAGCTCTTTCAGATAAAGAGAGTATTAAGTATGTTCAAGATGTAGTTAATGTCTTTACACCTATTTCAAACAAGACTGGGGCAGTTGATGGGGTTGTCATCGTATCCTCTTCATTGAAGGACATATATGCAATGATAACTGTTATTCAAGATATTATATTTAATCTATTAATTATTATTGGTATTATTGTGGCTATTTTATATATCTATTTTACTGGTGTATTTGTAAAACCTTTGCACGAACTGCTAAAAGCTATAAAGAATATTTCTAAAGGACATTTAGATGAAAAGGTGGACATTAAGAAAAATGATGAATTTGCTGAGTTAGGAAAAGCCTTCAATCAAATGACGGACAGGTTATACGATATTGATCAATCTCGATCTGAATTTGTTTCTAATGTTTCTCATGAGTTGAAGACTCCTTTAAGTTCTATTAAAGTCTTAACTGAATCTTTATTGTTACAAGATAATGTGCCAGAAGAGTTATATAAAGAGTTTTTAAATGACATCAATAACGAGATAGATAGACAAACTGCAATTATAAATGATTTACTGACCCTTGTACGTTTAGACGAAAAAGAAAAGGTACTTAACATAACCAAATTAAACTTAAATGAACTTGTTGAGAAAATACTTAAACGTTTACAACCTTTGGCCGAAAATAGAAACATTGATTTAATTTTCGAAACAAATCGTCAAGTTGAAGCTGATATTGACGAAATGAAAATAACACTCGCAATTTCTAACTTAATTGAAAATGGTATTAAGTACAATAGGGACAGAGGAAAAGTTATTGTAACCCTGGATGCAGGCCATGATGAAGCCTTTATAACTGTTACAGATACAGGTATTGGGATACCGGAAGATCATTTTGATAAACTCTTTCAGCGTTTTTATCGGGTTGATAAAACAAGAGATCGAGCTACAGGTGGAACAGGGCTAGGTTTATCAATAGCCCATCGATCTATACTTTTGCATAAGGGGAGCATTTCTTTAGACAGTGAAGAAGGTATAGGTACACGTTTTTATGTAACCATACCATTGCGACGTCAAAAGGTATAATCAAAGTAAGGGAAATGAAAAAATTTATCAGATTGTACCATGTCATAGCTAGAGAGAGGCGGTGTTAAATTTGAAACATAAGTTATTTTTTACACTAACTTTAAGTTCGGTATTAGTGTGTAGTTTGATGTTCCTTATGGGGTGCAAAGAAGATTTAAGGTTTAAGGCTGAGCAAGATGAAATAGTAGGGGAAGATGCTGAGAATGAAGCTATAGTTGATGAATCAACAATCATCTTATATTATATTAATAGTGAAAAGACTAAATTAGTTGAAGAAGAGATTGTGTATGATAGAGATCGATATGGAAGCATAACGAATATTAGTAATGTACTAGAATTATTAAGTACTGATCTAGCTGATTCAAATTTACTTCCAAGTATTCCAGATACCGTTGAAATGAATAAAGTGGATTTTAACAAAGATAATAAATCCGTTATTATTGATTACAATTCTAACTTTAATGAACTGGATTCAAATGAAGCACTTTTATTACGAGCATCGGTGGTTTTGAGTCTAATCCAATTTGAGTATGTTAATGCAGCTAAGATTACTGTAGATGGTCAACCGTTATTGGATTCTAACGGTCAACCTATCGGTTACTTAGATCAAAATGATATCATCATAACGGGTGATGATTATCTACTTAATTCAGAAACTCATAGTATTAATCTATATTTTACGAATAAAAATAGGACAGCATTGGTTCTAGAAACCCGTGAAGTACAACTTGAGCTTGGTCAAACACTTCCACAAGTTATACTAGAAGAACTCATAAAAGGACCAACAGACCCAGAGTTACAGGCAACAATTCCACAGGAATCTATAGTTAACGAAGTTTTTACAAGTGATGGTATATGTTATATTGACTTCAATAAAAACTTTGTTCAAGGACAATTAACCAGTAGGGTTAGTGACGAATTAATTATATTCTCCATTGTTAACTCCTTAACTGATTTAGCTACTGTTAACCAAGTTCAGTTTTTAGTGGACGGTGTTATGATACCTAAATATAACAGCATCGAGAATTTTGATAAAGTTTTTTCTAGAAATTTAGATATTATAGAAAAATAGGTAAGAGATTTTCTGACTAGTAGGTAGTTATTATGGAAGTAAAGCGTCCGTTATTATGGAGTTTAGTATTTTTTATTTTGGGTATTTGGATGGCTTCGCAAGCCAAAAATCTTATAGTGATCATGACAGTTTTATTATACCTTGCTATGTATTGTCTATACCGACGTTATATTTGGCGAGGTTTTTTTCTTATGCCTATCCTGTTTATTGTAGGTGTTTTTTATACCTTAGTGATGGAGTATGACTATAGTCAGGTAGCAACTATTCTAGAAGAAGGAGAAACCCATCTTGAAGCTACTGTCATCAATGTTGAGAAATTTTATGAAGATGATAAGGTTAAATGCACCATGGAGCTTAACCAACTGAGGGGGAAAGTAATACCCGGTAAAACAAGGTATTTTATTTGTTATCTTCAAGATGAAGAAGCAATAAGACCAGGTAATCGTTATAAAGTATATGGAACATTAAAATTACCTGCTCCATCTAGGAATCCAGGGGAATTCAATGAACAGGCCTATTATAAATCTGTAGGACATTCTTTTAAGGTTTATGCAGAACGTTTTGAATTTATTGAGACGAAGTGGAAGATAGTCAATATACTCAATGTTATGAAAACGTCGTTAGCCAATACCTTTGACCTTATGCTGCCTCAGGAGGAAGCGGCAGTTGTTAAAACTATGATCATGGGGAGCTCATATGAGAGTGGTTCAGGCTATTATGACATATTTAGAGAGTTAGGAATTATTCATGTATTGGCTATATCAGGATTACATATAACGCTAATTTTCTATAGCTTTTTTTTGATTTTAAAAAAGACTGGACTAAAAGACTCGTACGGTTACGTTTTGACGCTTGTAGTTATCTTTTTTTATGGTGTTATGACAGGTTTTAGTGTATCAACCCAAAGAGCCTTTATTATGTTTACTGTCATTGTTATGGGTAACTTATTGGGACGTCGTGGTGATATATATACCTCTCTTGCTGTTGCAGCTTGTTGTATGCTGATATTAAATCCCTTTAGTTTGTATCAAATTGGATTTCAGCTATCCTTCATTGCTTTACTAGGTATAGTCTTATCCAGTCAAGTTCTAAGCAAGTTTGTTAACATACAGTCTAAATTATTATCTCTATGCAGTGCAAGCCTAGGGGCATTTCTTTTAACTTGGCCAATAATTGCCTATCATTTTTACCATGTATCTATCTATGGTTTATTCATGAACCTATTCATCGTCCCTATCATGAGTGTATTAATTATAATCAGTTTTATTGCTGGAGGTATAGGAAGCATATGGATTGGTTTAGGGAGGTTCTTAATCGGAGGCGTTTATTATATCATTAAATGCATAGGGATAGTTGGGAATTATCTAGCTGGTTTGCCTTTTGGCTACCTTTTACTTGGGCAACCACACGTCATTATGGTTTTTGCTTATTATGCTTTATTAGCTTTTATTTTAATAAGTTTGTTGAAGAAAAATTTTCATAAGTATGCTCAAATAGGAGCCCTTATGTGCTTATTGATAGGTGTTAGCTTATTAATGATACCAAAAAGACACCAAGTGACTATTTTGGATGTAGGTCAAGGGGATAGTGCTGTTATAAGGACTGTCGATGGTGATACGTTTATAATTGATGGCGGCAAAGAAAAGGGAGCACAAATCTTAAAAAGTTATTTAGATTATATGGGAGTTAAAAAAGTGGATGGTATTTTTGTCAGTCATACAGATCAAGATCATATTCAAGGGATAATTGCTTTACTTCCTGAAATACAACTGGATTATCTATTCTTAGCAAAGCAACCAATTCAAGAGAATCAATTACTGAGAGATCTTATTGTCCAAGCTGAAGTCAATAATGTCACAACTTTATATATGGAAACTGGTGATAATTTGAATTGTAAGGATTTAGATGTCAACGTTTTAGCGCCAGATGTGGATACGAATTATCCTTCAAACAATGACAGCTCAATGGTTTTGAGTATCAACTTAGATGAAATATCTATTCTGTTTACAGGCGATATCGAAAACAATGGAGAAGATTTACTACTACAGAATGGAATTGGTAGATATGAGATTTTGAAGGTTGCTCATCATGGTTCTAATACCTCATCCGGGCAAGAGTTTATAGAAAAAGTAAAACCAATAATAGGTATAATTAGCTGTGGACTGGATAATGTTTACGGGCATCCTCATAAAGATGTGGTAAAAAGACTTGAAAAAGAAGGCGTTGTCCTTTATAATACATCAACAGATGGTGCTATTTTGATAGAAATAGATGAAGAAACAATAAAACTAAGAAATTGGCTGAGGGATGAATAATGGTTGGACTAAAAAAGCAGATTAAGGACAGTGATTTTAAGAACATTTATCTTTTTTATGGAGAAGAAAATTATTTAAAAAATCACTATGTAGAAAAAATTAAAGAAAAGGTTATTCATAAAGATAGCGAGTTGATGAATTGTGAAGTCATTGAGAAGGATGTAGATGAGGGGTACATTATTAATTCTCTAGAGACTTTACCCTTTTTATCTGATCGAAGACTAGTAATCATAAAAAATTCAAGTTATTTTGGTGCCAAATCTACTGCATCTGATCAATTGATCAAAGTCATAAAAGATTTCCCTACTCAGACGATTGTCATCTTTATTGAAGATAAGATAGATCGTAGAAATAAGTTTTTTAAAGCAGTAAAAAGCAATGGTTATGTAGTGGAATTCAATTATCTTTCTGAAAATGACTTAGCTAAATGGGTAGCTATTGAGCTAAAAAGATTAGGGAAAAAGGCTGAGTATGCTACTCTAGTTCATTTTATACGAACTGTTGGAACCAATATGGATCAGATTAAGATGGAATTAGATAAACTCTGTGCCTATAAAATAGAAGAAAGCATGATTTCTATTGAAGATGTCAATGAAATAGCCACTAAAACTATTGAGTTTAAAATTTTTCAATTGGTAGATGCCATGGGGATGAAAAAATGCGAAGAAGCTTTAATTGTTTATAACAATTTATTAAACTCAAACGAACCACCTATTCGGATACTTATCATGCTTACTAGACAGTTTCGTTTGATTTATCAAATTAAGACATTGCTTGAGGAAGGATATAACATCAACATGGCTGCTAAGAAAATAGGTGTTCCTCCTTTTGTAGCTAAGAAATGCATGACCCAAGGTAAATCATTCAAACGAGAGGTTCTAGAAGAAGCTTTAGAAGAATGCTTATTTATTGACATGGCAATAAAATCAGGTCAAATCAAAGATAGACTTGCAGTTGAATTATTATTAACTAAATACAGTCAGAGATAATATTGAAGCACCTGATCTACTTTAAAAGGAGATTAGGTGCTTTCATATAAAATTAAAAAAGCATAACTCTGAGAGTTATGCTAAGCTGTTAACTAATTTAGTTAAACGAGCAACTTTTCTAGATGCTGTATTCTTGTGGAAAATACCTTTTGATTTTGCTTTATCAATTTCAGCAATTGCTAAAGGTAAAAGTTTTGAAGCAGAATCTTTATCGCCAGCTTCAACAGCTAAAACTACTTTCTTAACAGCAGTCTTTACTCTAGATTTAATCATTTTGTTTCTTAAAGTTTTCTTTTCGATAACTTTAATTCTTTTCTTTGCTGATTTAATGTTAGCCATTAAATAAACCTCCTAAGTATTCAATATATTTATATATTGAAACTAGACACGGGATTTGCACAAGCTTTATTGTAATCGAAAATAGTAAGAAAGTCAATGAATAGATTAAAAAAAGTTGAAAAAAATATCTAATAAGTAGAGAGAATTAATCATACCAAGTAGTTAATTGATTTTACTTAAGGATAACCGTATAAAATATTGAATTCAAGGAGGGTAATCATGAATATTAATGAAGAAATGTGGAAATACAGTGTTAGAACAGATTTAGCATTAGAAGCTAGAGAGATGGTTAGTGAGGATAAAGATGTTGAAGTACCAGGTGTCAAGGTAACTGTTCAGGAAGATAAGGAGTGGGATATAACTGTTACTTGGGTGGAAGTGTTCAACGATGAAGGTGCAGAGATCATGCAGAAACCCAAAGGTAATTATATTACCATAGAAAGTCCCCAAATGAAGGAAAATGATATAGATGCTCATGAAGAACTTATAATGGCTACGGCTGAAATGCTTAAAAAGCTTATAAAAGTCAACAAAGACTCTAAAGTTCTAGTAGTTGGTTTAGGTAATCGTCAGGTTACACCTGATGCTTTAGGTCCTAAAGTCGTTGAGGATTTACTTGTTACCCGCCATTTACATGATTATCTACCAGATGAAATCAATGATGCAGTGTCATCTGTAAGTGCTTTGGCACCCGGTGTAATGGGACAAACAGGGGTCGAGACAGTAGAAATTGTAGAAGGGGTAGTTGCAAAGGTGAAACCAGACTTAGTTATATGTATTGATGCCTTAGCATCTAGAAGAACAAGTCGAGTAAATGCTACTATTCAAATTGCTGATACAGGAGTCCAACCAGGTGCTGGAGTTGGAAATAGGAGAGCAGGAATTAATCAAGAGACTCTAGGCGTACCTGTTATTGCAATAGGTATACCGACAGTAGTTGATGCTGCGACAGTAGTTAATGACACTATAGAATATTTAGTGAAGGCTATAAAAGCACAAAATGCTGAAAGTCCATTATTATTTGGTGCATATCATGATTTTAATGATCAGGAAAAGTTTATGTTAATCAAAGAGGTATTAACGCCATATGTAGGTGAGCTCTTTGTTACACCGAAAGACGTAGACGCAGTTATTGATCGTATATCTGGTGTTGTATCAAATGCATTAAATCTCATGTTACATGAAGGATTAGAACGAGATGATATTAATCGATTTTTATATTAAAACTAAAAAATAAACTCTCTTCTGATATAAAAAAAAGGCACATTTATAATTTCATTAATGAAATCATAAGATGTGTCTTTTTATTCATGTATAAAAGTTATGCAATGAGAATATATTGTTATGGAGTAGAAAAGTTGACGTACAAAAGAGTTTAAAGAGGTGGTTATAATTGAGAGTAAACTACATACGAAAAGGAAAAAATCAAAATGCTATTATCCAAAAATTAGTTCTAATCATTTTAGTTACTGCAATATTAATTAAACTACTTCAAAGTATGATTGTAACACTAAATATACAAGTAGAGGAACCCATGATTTATCATGGTAGTAATGCTAATTTATCATTATATAAAATAGCAATTGAAAGCACCATACCTGGATTTCAGCAAGCTAAGAGTGATCAAAATAACTTGGGTTTATTCGATGTGATGACAGAAATGTTATATGATTTTAATTTTAGTAACGCACCGTCCATGTTGACATCAACCATTCCATTTATCGGTTATATCGAAAAACAATATGCACTGCAGCAAGGCTATAATAATGAAGTGGTGCCGGTTATAGGGGGCAGTGCAGCAACCAACTATGAGGACAATCCTCAATATTATGATAGTAGTATCAAGCAAGACGAGATCGTTAATATACAAGAAGAAGATATGGTTCATATAGACCCCTTTGCTTATACTGAAGAGCAGCTTCATGACATTGATTTCTTACTAAAGAACTTTTACAGTATAGAGCCCAAATTAGATGTTACTATTGATGATTTTGATGTAGATTATTTTTTATCTAAAGATACTACTATTGATGTACATTCTAAGGACCCCAAGATAATGATTATGCATACTCATTCACAAGAAGCATTTATAGATAGTCGACCAGGGGAAGAAAGCGATACGATTGTAGGAGTCGGTGAAGAATTGGCTAATATTTTAAGAAATGAGTACGGTATCAACGTCATTCATAATAAAACTCAATACGATATGAAAAATGGTGAATTTGATAGTGGAAACTCTTATGACCGTGTAGATCAGCAGATGCCTATATTATTGGAACAATACCCGTCAGTTGAGGTAGTTTTAGATCTCCACAGAGATGGTATTCCAGAACAGTATCATTTGTTAACAGAGGTTGATGGTAAGCCTACAGCTCAATTAATGTTTGTGAATGGCTTATCTAAGCGAAAAGATCAAGATGGTGTCACAAGAGCTATTACAAGCTTACCTAATGAAAACCTAAAAGATAATATGGCCTTCAGTTTACAAATGCAGATGAAAAGTATGGAACTTTATCCAACAATATCGCCTAGTCTAACAAGAAAAATATACATCAAACCATACCGCTACAGTACATATTTGAAGCCTTTATCGCTATTGGTTGAGGTAGGAGCACAGAATAATACGGTTGAAGAAGCAAAGAATGCCGTGGAACCATTAGCTAAGATACTTTATGATGTTTTATCTGGACAGTAAAGATAACCCGAATTGCTCATGATAAACATTGAAGATATGAGCTAATTTTGGATTTATAAGTGTTCGTATAGTTTAGGATTGCACATGGGTTTATTTGAAATAGTAAATGATTAGAGGAGCAAAAGCGGTGCATGGCATGAATGAATTATTGTGGATGATTTAGGTAAAAGGGATGATTATTGATCATCCCTATAATAATGTCTGAATGGTTGTATTAACCTTCTCTAAATAGTTTTTTCTAATTTCTTCATCTACTCGATGAATATTTTCAAAGTACTCATGAGCTAATACTTTAGCACCACAGAATTGAAAAATACCTTCATCAATGGTTCTAGTAAAAGCCTTTAGCATATCAGTAGATTGATAATGAGCTAAAGTATTTCCAAATGGGTTAAAGATGATTATTTTCTTATTTGTTAGTAAGCCTTTAATCCCTTCAGGGGTATAGCAATAAGCAAAGTTTTTACAAATAATTCTATCGATGTAGCCTTTCATAAGTGAAGGCATGCCAGCCCACCATATAGGATAGATAAATGTGATGATATCTGCCCATTTTATGAAAGAATGTTCCATTGCTATATCAAATGAATAATCCTTTGAATCTAATCTTTCCAAGTCATCTTCAGTTAATATAGGATCAAAATCAAGATCATAAAGATCTCTTACTTGGCATTGAATATTTTTTTTATTACATGTAGTGATGATTTCATCACATATGGATTGGCTAAAACTGTTTTCTTTGGGGTTACATAATACAATTAAATGATTGTTCATATGGTACCTCCTCAAAGGTTTAGTAGGAGAAAAGCTGAACACGATAGTTCAATATATATATATGATAGGACAAGTCCGGAAGATACATGATATCAATAGAAGGAAAAAGCTAACAGCCATTATAAAAATCCAACAAAAAGGAACAAAATCCGTATATAAGGTATCTATAATATATAAGGATGTAAAAAATAATAGATTTTTGTTGTAAATCTGACGAAATAATAAAAGGAGGCTTTTTTGCAATAGCTGTCATTGAGTAGAAAGTTTATCGGTCTTAAAGTAAGGAGTGAATAAGGATTGAAACATTTTATAAGAGTTGCAGTACCCAATATAGTTTTTTTAGCATTCTTCAATACTATTTCTTTTTACATATTTAATTTATTAGTCATGAAAAAAATAGCATTTCAGCATCAATTAGGTTTAGGAGTGAGTATAGCCTTACTTATAGGTATTTTGTATACTTATGTTGTAATAAAAAAATATAATGAAGTAAGTACCTATGTAGAATTTAGAAAAATAAAGAAAAAACTTACAAGAACAATTGTTAAGGAAGAACATAGCAAAGAAGAGGCTTATAATTTATGTCAATATAACTTATCAAAAATGAAAAATTGTGAAATAATATATAGTGATCATGAAATTGGCAAAATAGTTGCCAAAACAAATTGTGGCTTATGTACTTGTGGAGAAAAGATTGCCATTCTAATTCATGAGATTGATGAAAAGATTGTTATTAAGATCATAAGCTATTCAATCTTCAATCAATCTTTACGTAAAAACAAGCAAAATTTAAGATGGATTTATAATCAAATTAGTTAGATATAAGTGTAAGTCAACAATTTTTTTAATTTAGGCTTTAAATCTAAGAATTTTTTTGGTAGAATGAAAAGTAATGATTATGAAGTGGGAAGGTTGTGAATGACAGCTTTTCCACTTTTGATAAGTGAACTTGAACTTTGCATGTTAACTGTGAATAATTCTATTCAAGGTGCGAAGTTTTAGTTAGTGAACAAATAAGCAGCAAATGGAGGATTCCTTAATGAGTAATCAAAAAAACATTAGAAATTTTAGCATTATCGCTCATATAGATCATGGTAAATCAACATTAGCAGATCGTATTATTCAAAAAACTGGTTTATTGACAGAACGAGAAATGCAAGAGCAAGTATTAGATAATATGGACTTAGAACGTGAAAGAGGTATAACCATTAAAGCCCAAGCTGTACGTCTAGTGTATCAAGCAAAAGATGGTGAAGAGTATATCTTTAACCTTATAGACACACCAGGGCACGTTGATTTTAACTATGAAGTTTCTAGAAGTTTAGCAGCTTGTGAAGGCGCTATTCTTGTAGTCGATGCAGCGCAAGGTATTGAAGCACAAACCTTAGCCAATGTGTATTTAGCTTTAGAACACGATTTGGAGGTTGTACCAGTTATTAATAAGATTGATTTACCTTCAGCTGATCCAGAAAGAGTTAAGCATGAAATTGAAGATATAATTGGCTTGGATGCTGAAGACGCACCTTTAATCTCAGCAAAAGAAGGATTAAACATCGAAGATGTACTGGAGCAGATTGTAAAAATGGTACCATCACCAGAGGGGAATGACGATGATCCATTAAAAGCTCTTATTTTTGACTCTGTATATGACCCTTATAAAGGCGTTATTGTATTTTGTCGTGTTAAGGATGGTCATATAAAAAAAGGTATGAAAATCCGTATGATGGCAACTGAAAAGGATTTTGAAGTTGTTGAAGTAGGTTACTTTGGTGCTGGTCGATTTATGCCAACAGATGAATTGAAGTCTGGAAGTGTTGGTTATGTTACAGCAAGTATTAAAAATGTACAAGATACTAGAGTAGGTGATACGGTTACTTCTGTAGAAAATCCAGCTACAGAACAGTTACCAGGTTATAAGGATGTTAACCCTATGGTTTATTGTGGTATGTATCCAGCTGATGGTTCAAAGTACGGTGATCTTCGTGATGCATTAGAAAAGTTAAAATTGAATGATGCGTCTTTACAGTTTGAACCTGAAACATCTATTGCTTTAGGGTTTGGTTTTAGATGTGGTTTCTTAGGATTACTGCATATGGAAATTATTCAAGAAAGAATTGAAAGAGAGTTTAATTTAGATATTGTTACAACAGCACCTAGTGTTATTTATAAAATTCATAGGAGTGATGGTTCCATTATTGATATGTCTAATCCTACTGACATGCCTGATCCATCAGAGATTAAGCTAATGGAAGAACCTATGGTTAAAGCAGAGATTATGTCTCCTACAGAGTATATAGGGACTATCATGGAGTTATGTCAAGACCGTAGAGGGCAATACTTAAGTATTGACTATATTGAAGATACAAGAGCGCTAGTTCATTATAACTTACCGCTAAATGAGATTATTTATGATTTCTTTGATGCCTTAAAATCTCGTACAAGAGGTTATGCTTCTTTTGATTATGAACTCATAGGTTATCAAGAATCCCAATTAGTGAAACTTGATATACTTATTAACAGGGAAGTAGTTGATGCATTATCCTTCATTGTACATGAAGAAAAGGCTTATGATCGCGGAAGAAAAATGGCTGAGAAATTGAAACAAGAAATACCTCGTCAACTATTTGAAATACCTATCCAGGCTGCTGTTGGTAATAAGGTTATTGCTAGAGAAACTGTGAAAGCTTTAAGAAAAGATGTATTAGCAAAATGTTATGGTGGTGACATAAGTCGTAAAAGAAAACTTCTTGAAAAGCAAAAAGAAGGTAAGAAGAGAATGCGACAAGTTGGTAATGTAGAAGTACCGCAGTCAGCATTCATGAGTGTCCTTAAACTAGATAGCTAATGAACAAAGTTAGTTTATACCTCCATATACCTTTTTGTGAATCAAAATGTTATTACTGTGACTTTGCTTCTTATCCAAAAAAGAATGCTTTCTATCAAGATTATGTAGATGCACTTTGTCTAGAAATAGAGCAAGTTGGAGAAAGTTTACAGCAATGCATTATAGATACCATCTTTATAGGTGGTGGAACGCCTTCAATTTTATCTGTGAATCAGCTGGATACTATTCAAAGTTGGCTGAAGAAATCTTTTTCAATTGCAAAAGATGCAGAGATTACAATGGAAGCTAACCCGGGAACGCTGGATCAGGATAAAATAGATGTTATTGGCAATGGAATCATCAATCGTATAAGTATGGGTCTTCAATCAACGGAGAATGACTTATTAAAGAAGATAGGACGAATTCATACTTTTGAGGAATTTAAACAGAACTATGAAAGCTTGAGAAAGGTCGGGATTAAGAACATCAACATAGATATGATGTTTGGCCTTCCTGATCAAACGACGAAGGGTTATATTAATGGGCTTAGTCAAATAGCTCATATGAAACCAGAACATATTTCCTCTTATGGGTTAATTATTGAAGAAGGAACGCCTTTTTATGGTTTGTATCATAATAATCAGTTACATCTACCAGATGAACAAAGTGAGAGGGATATGTACGATTCATGCCTTCAGATGTTAAAAGATTATGATTATGAGCATTATGAGATATCCAATTTTTCAAAACCAGGTTATGCTTGTAGACATAATTTAGTTTATTGGGATCTAAAACCCTATGTTGGATTAGGATTAGCATCTCATTCCTATTACAAAGGTCAGCGTTATGAACATACTAAAGACTTAGAAGTGTATATTCAAAAGGCAAAACAGGGACAGTTTCACAAAGAGAATATCTTTACGCTTACTACTAAAGAAATGATGGAAGAATTTATGTTTCTTGGATTAAGGAAAATGGACGGTATAGCTATAGCAGATTTTGAGAAGAGGTTTGGTATTCTAATAGATCAAGTATATGGTAAGCAAATAGATGATCTATTAAAGGAAGGTCTCATACAAGAAGTGAAAAATTCACTCTTATTAACTCGTAGAGGGATGGATTTAGCCAATAGAGTATTTAGTAAGTTTTTGATTGATGAATAATAATGGGTAAAAAGAATAAATCTAAAAGAAATACGAATAGAATTGTGACAGTATAGTTGATTGAAGTTAAGTAGATATGCAAGAAAAAAAGCTTAAATATAAATTTTTTTATACTTTATACAAAAATCACTTGACAAATTAATAGTCAAGTGATATTTTTAAAACATGAGTGTTAGCACTCGATAGAGAGGAGTGCTAACAAAGAGGTGATTGGATGGAACTAAATGACAGAAAGATAAGGATCTTACAAGCTATTATTAAGAATTACCTAGATACTGCAGAGCCTGTAGGATCAAGAACTATTTCAAGAAAATATGATTTAGGTGTTAGTTCCGCAACAATTCGTAATGAGATGTCTGATTTAGAAGATTTAGGATTTATTGTACAGCCCCATACTTCAGCTGGAAGAGTGCCTTCTGATAAAGGGTATCGATTATATGTGGATCATTTAATGCAACATCCTGCATTAAGTGATGAACAGGTATATATCATGCAAAAAATTCTACTGGAGCGTGTTGGGCGCTTAGATTTTCTATTAAAAGAAATTTCGGATTTATTAGCGGTAATGACCAATTATACCTCCATCGTCACCACGCCACAATACAAAAAAATTAAGCTAAAACATATGCAACTCATCCCATTGGATGAGAAATCCATTGTTTTGGTCATTGTCACTGATGGAAATATCGTAAAGAATCATGTTATTAATATCAACAATCCGATTCAAGATAATCAATTAACAACCTTAACCAATCTTCTAAATGCCTATTTACAAGGATTAACTATTGAAGATATTAATCTACCTCTCATACAAACGATTAAGAGAGAAATGGGTATTCATGGAGAGATTCTCAATAATGTTCTTGATGCTGTTTCAGAAACTTTACAGCATAGCGAAGATTTTGATATTTATACAAGTGGAACTACAAACATACTTAACTTTCCTGAGTTTAATGATATTATTAAAGCTAAAAACCTTATTCATTTATTAGAGCAAAAAGATACCGTACTAACAATGTTGAATAATACTGATTTTGAAAATCGTAATGAGGTTATAAATATCACCATTGGTGGAGAAAATAGTATGAAAGAGCTCAAGGAATGTAGTATTATTACCACGACGTATAAATTAGGTGGTGAGACAGTAGGTGCTATAGGTATTATTGGTCCTACACGAATGGATTATGGTAAAGTTGTATCCACATTAGAATATTTGGTTAGACAAGTAGATCCCTTGTTGAATATTAAGTATTTTCATAAACGTGAATAACCAGTAAACATACCTAGATCCTAGATATGTTAGCTAAAAGCGAGGATTTAGGTAATAGAAAGGCGGTTTACTACATGAACCACAATGAAAAAGAATGCAGTGAAGAAATATTAGAAGAAGTGATTGAAGAAGTTGATCAAGAGACAAATGAAGAAGTTTCTGATACTGCGGTGACTGATTTAGAAGAACAGTTAAAGTCTAAAGAAGAGGAAGCTACTGACTATCTTGATCGCTTACAAAGAACTATGGCTGAATTTGAAAACTTTAGAAAAAGAACTGTCAAGGAAAAGTCTTCAATGTATGAAAGTGGTGCAAAGGATGCCTTAGAACCAATATTACAAATAGTGGATAACTTTGAAAGAGCCCTTGGTACTCTGGAAGAAGATCAAAAAGAAGATTCCTTTGTTAAAGGCATTGATATGATCTATAAGCAATTTACTTCTGTTCTTGAAGAGTTAGGTGTAAAAGCTATTGAAGCAGTTGGTAATGAGTTTGATCCTAATTATCACAGTGCAGTAACACACGTTGAAGATGAGCAATTTGGTGATAATGAAGTTGTTGAAGAGTTTCAAAGAGGCTATATGTATAAGGAATCAGTACTTAGATATAGTATGGTAAAGGTAGCAAATTAATTTAATAATAGAAGGGTATTCAGCCCGTTTATATAAGTTTAGGAGGATGCGAAATGGGAAAAATTATTGGAATAGACTTGGGAACAACGAACTCATGTGTATCTGTTATGGAAGGTGGAAAGCCTGTAGTTATTGCTAACTCAGAAGGTGCTAGAACTACACCATCCGTAGTGGCTTTTTCAAAAACAGATGAAAGATTAGTAGGTGAACCTGCAAAGCGTCAAGCAATTACAAACCCAGATAAAACGATTATCTCTATTAAAAGACATATGGGTACAGATTTTAAAGTTACAATCGACGATAAAAAATATACACCTCAAGAAATTTCAGCTATGACATTGCAAAAACTAAAAAAAGATGCTGAAGATTATTTAGGTGAAGATGTTACAGAAGCTGTTATTACAGTACCTGCGTACTTCTCTGACAGCCAAAGACAAGCTACAAAAGATGCTGGTAAAATTGCTGGTTTAGATGTAAAAAGAATCATTAATGAGCCAACAGCTGCAGCTTTGGCATATGGTTTAGATAATGAGCATGAGCAAACAATCATGGTATATGACCTTGGTGGTGGTACATTCGACGTATCTCTTATCGAGATTGGTGAAGGGGTTATCGAAGTATTAGCGACTAGCGGTGATAACCGTCTTGGTGGTGACGATTTTGATGATCGTGTTATCCGCTTCTTAGTAGATGAATTCAAAAGAACAGAAGGCGTTGATTTGAGCCAAGATAAAATGGCAATGCAACGTTTAAAAGAAGCTGCTGAAAAAGCTAAAAAAGAAGTATCAACAGTGACAACAACAAATATTAATTTACCTTTTATCACTGCTACAGCTGAAGGACCAAAACATTTAGATGTTACGCTTTCAAGAGCTAAATTTGATGAATTAACTGCAGATCTAGTTGAAAGAACTATGGGACCTGTTCGTGCGGCATTAAGTGATGCTGGCTTAGAAGCTTCTGAGCTTGACAAAATTTTATTAGTTGGTGGTTCAACTAGAATCCCAGCTGTTCAAGATGCGGTTAAGAAAATTACTGGAAAAGATGCTTTCAAAGGTATTAACCCTGATGAATGTGTAGCTATTGGTGCTGCTATACAAGGTGGTAAATTAGCTGGTGATGCAGGTGCTGGCGATATCTTATTACTTGATGTAACACCATTATCACTTGGTATTGAAACACTTGGTGGTGTAGCAACTCATCTTATTGAAAGAAATACGACGATTCCAACGAAGAAGAGTCAAGTTTTCTCTACTGCAGAAGACAATCAAACAGCCGTTGATATACACGTTGTACAAGGTGAAAGACCAATGGCTAAAGATAATAAAACCCTTGGAAGATTTAGATTAGATGGTATTCCACCAGCACAAAGAGGTATTCCTCAAGTTGAAGTAACATTTGATATCGATGCTAATGGTATTGTTAATGTTGCTGCTAAAGACTTAGGAACTGGTAAAGAGCAAAAAATTACTATTACTGCTTCTACTAATCTATCTGACGATGAAATTGATAAAGCTGTAAAAGAAGCTGAGCAATTTGCTGAAGCAGATGAAAAACGTAAAGCAGCTATTGATACAAGAAATGAAGCAGATTCACTTGTATTCCAATTAGAGAAAACACTTAAAGATTTAGGTGATAAGATTGATGACAACGAAAAGGCGAACGTTGAAGCATCAATGAAAAACTTAAAAGATATTCTTGAAAAGACTACACCTGAGACTATGACAGATGCGGATATTGATAACATTAATGCTGAAAAAGAAAAGCTTATGCAACTTTTCCAAGAGTTATCAACTAAATTATATCAACAGCAAGGTGCTCCAGAAGGTGCTGGATTTGATGGAGCGGGTTTCCAAGGAGATCCTAACCAAGGTCCACAGCAAGGAAATGATGATGATGTAGTTGACGCAGACTTCAAAGAAGTGTAAAATAAATAGATGGAATAATACAGAAGCCAAAGATCATATCTTTGGCTTCTTTGAAAGCATAGAAAAAGAAATACTTAGACACAAAATAATCAGGTGATTTTATTCCCTATGAAATAACTATAAATAATAACGGTGGTGAATGAGTAAGTGGAGCAAAAAAGAGATTATTATGAGGTATTAGATGTCGATAAGAATGCGACGGAAGCAGAGTTAAAAAAAGCTTATCGTAAGTTAGCAAAACAGTACCATCCAGATATGAATCCAGATGATGAAGATGCAGAGCATAAGTTTAAAGAAGCCTCTGAAGCTTATGATGTTTTAAGTAATGCTGATAAAAGAGCAAAATACGACCAATTTGGTCATGCTGCATTTAGTAATGGTGGAGCAGGTGGAACCTATGATTTTGACATGGGTGATATATTCGGTGATATTTTTGGTGATTTCTTTGGTATGGGCGGTAATCGAGGAAGAAGAAATGGACCGCGTCGTGGTGGAGACGTTCGAACATCAGTTCAAATAGAATTTGATGAAGCTGCTTTTGGCACTTCAAAAGTTATCGAAGTGATGATCACAGAGGATTGTGAAACCTGCCAAGGTTCAGGAGCTAAGCCAGGTACAAAGCCAGATACGTGTTCTCGTTGTCATGGTACTGGGCAAGAGCGAATCCAACAAAACACTTTATTTGGAGCTATGACTCAAGTAAGAACTTGTAGTGTCTGCCACGGTCGAGGAAAAATTATCAGTGATCCATGTAATACTTGTCATGGTTCAGGGAAAGTTAAGAATAAGAAAAAAATCGAAGTGGATATACCGGCAGGTATTGATCATGGTCAGAGTATACGCCTTCAAGGTAAAGGTGAACCTGGTGAACTAGGTGGTCCACGCGGAGATCTGCTTATAACAGTTTATGTGAAACCACATCAATTGTTTGAAAGACAAGGATATGACGTTCATTGCACGATTCCTATTACCTTTGTACAAGCAGCGTTAGGTGCAGAACTAGAAGTACCAACACTAGATGGAGCAGTGAAGTATTCTATTAAAGAAGGAACTCAGACCCATACACGTTTCAGATTAAAAGGTAAAGGTATCCCACATCTACGAAATCAAAACTATCGTGGGGATCAGTATGTAACAGTGAAGGTAGAAGTACCAACGAAGTTAAATAATGAACAAGTTGACTATTTGAAAAAATTTGCAGAGATCAGTGGCGATGAAGTTCATCAACAAAGGAAAACTTTTTTTGATAAAGTAAAAGATGCTTTTGATGATGCTATTCATGGCTAATAAGGAGAGCTACTAATGAATTGGAACCAAATCAGAATCACAACTGTAACAGAAGCTGTGGAAGCCATCAACTATGAATTAATGGAGCTAGGGATTAAAGGAGTAGAGATTATTGATCCAAAAGATATTCTCTTTTCTGATAAAGATCAATCTGCTTGGGATTATGTAGATGATAGCCTTGTACAAAGTGATAATCCTGAAGAAGTTATTATTAAATGCTATATTTCAGAGGAAGAAGACATGGATAACTACCTATCAGAAATCTCAAAGCGACTTGAGTCAGTGTCTGCATATTTACCGATAGGAAAAGGAACGATTGAAGTAAAAGGCGTTAAAGAAGAGCAATGGGCCAATAATTGGAAGAAGTATTACAAACCTTTTAGACTTGGTAAGCACATTGTCATTAAGCCAACATGGGAGACCTTTGATGAGTTGAAGGAGAATGATATTCTTATTGAGATTGATCCAGGAATGGCCTTTGGTACAGGAACCCATGAAACAACATCTATGTGTGTGGAACTTATTGAGAATTATAAAAAAGAAACGGATCGATTATTAGATATTGGTTGTGGAAGTGGAATTCTAGGTATATGTGCAGCTAAACTAGGCGTAAAGGATGTGGTTGGTGTAGACATCGACCCTAATGCTGTTCGAGTTGCGAAGGATAATGTTATGCATAATAATGTTTCTACTTATGTATCAATTAGCGAAGGCAATTTACTTGATGTCATTGAAGGTGAAGCAGATATCATTGTTGCAAACATTATAGCTGATGTTATAATTGGTGTAGCTGATGTCATTCCACAGTTTCTTAAGACGAATGGAACATTTATAGCTTCAGGAATTATATTAGATAGAATGGCTGATGTAAAAGAAGCTTTAGCTAAAGTTGGCTTAATACCTGTAGAAGAGAAAACAAAGGGTGAATGGGCTGCTTTAGTCTATACAAAGAAAGTGTGATATTATGGCGCGTTTTTTCATAAATCCTGATCAAGTAAGTCAGGGGAGTATTGAAATTATCGGTGATGATGTTAATCATATAAAAAATGTTCTACGAATATCTGTAGGAGACGATTTAACATTATGCGATGGTACTGGAAAAGATTATGAAGGTACAATAGACATAATCAGTAATACATCCATTAAAATTGCAGTTCGACAGATCATAGATTCTGTTAATGAACCTCAGTTAAAAGTAACCTTATATCAAGGATTGCCTAAAAAGGATAAGATGGAATTAATTATTCAAAAAGCTGTGGAACTAGGAGTACATGAGATTGTCCCTGTGATGATGGAGCGTGTCATCGTTCAATTAAAAGATAAAAAGAAGGAACAAAAGAAAGTAGATCGGTGGAACAAAATAAGTGAAGCTGCTGCTAAACAAAGCCGCCGTGGTATTATTCCAGTAATAAAATCACCAGTTAGTTATCAAGAGGCTATTAAGTTGAGTCAAGCAAATCAGCTTAATTTAATGGCTTATGAGAATGAAAAAAACAGTTTGAAGAGTGTACTAGAGGCACATAGAGATGTTCGACATATTGGCATATTGATTGGGCCGGAAGGCGGTCTGACTGAGGTCGAAGTAAAAGAAGCTATAGAGCAAGGTTTTCGTTCTATCTCTTTGGGCAAAAGAATTTTACGTACTGAGACTGCTGGGCTAGCATTAACATCTGTCATCATGTACGCTTTTGATGAAATGTAGAATCTGTAATAGTTATTGGGATGATTGATTGTAATTTATATAGATAGGTAGGAGTTTCCTACCTTTTCTTGTGGTATAGGAAAGTATTGCGTTTTGCTCGTAAGGAACCATACTTTCCTATCTCCAGTTTAATTGTGGCGTTAGCCACTTTTGTACTAGTTAGAAAAGAAAATGTGGTATGAGGTGATACAATGTCAGAGATATATTTTGATAACGGTGCTACAACAAAACCTTCGGATGGTGTCATTAAAGCTATGGTGAGAACTTTAACTGAAGATTATGGAAATCCATCTTCGTTACATCATAAAGGCATGAAAGCGGAAGACTATATAAAAGAAGCTGCAGAGAATATAAGTAAAGCTTTAGGTGTCGAACATAGTACTATCTATTTTACCTCTGGTGGAACAGAATCCAATAATCTAGCCATTAAAGGGGTAGCTGAAGCCTATAAGCGTCGTGGTAAGCACATTATTGCAACAAAAATGGAGCATAAGTCTGTTGCTAGTCCTATAACTTATCTTAGAGAAAATTATGATTATGAAATCACTTATTTAAGCATCAATGAGACAGGTCAGATTAATATAGAAGAGTTAAGAGACGCCATTAGAGAGGATACAGTGCTAGTTACTATCATGCATGTAAATAATGAAATTGGAGCTATTCAGAACCTAAATGAAATTGGATTATGTATAAAGGAAAAAAATGCTAATACTTTATTTCATGTAGATGCCATTCAAAGCTTTGGCAAGTTGAAGATTAACCCAAAGAAATCTATGATTGACTTACTTAGTTTAAGTGGTCATAAGTTTCACGGACCCAAGGGTGCTGGTGCGCTCTACATGGATAAAAAGGTACGTTTAGTATCCTTATTTCATGGTGGTGGACATCAAAGGGGGATGCGTTCGGGTACTGAGAATGTTTCAGGTATTGCTGGATTAGGGCAAGCTACAGTTGAAGCAATGAATCAGATTCAGGAAAATATGGAGCACATGAAGGCTATTAAGACTTATTTCTATGATCAATTGATAGATCAAATTGAAGGAGCTCATTTAAATGGCCCCTCAGTTAAGGATGGTGCGCCTCACATACTAAGTATTCGTTTTGATGATGTTAGAGGAGAAGTTCTTTTACATTCTCTAGAGAGTGACAATATTTATGTTTCAACTGGTTCAGCATGTTCATCTAATCGTCCTGAAGAAAAAAGTCCTACTTTAGCTGGTATTGGTTTAGGAAGAAAAGAGATTGATGAAACTATTCGTTTTAGTTTTTCAAAATTTAATACTAAGGAAGAAGCTGATAAAGTTATTGTCACTTTAAAAGCACTCATTCCAAGACTTAGAATGTTTACTCGAAAATAAGGGACAGATAGAGCAATAGAAAGATACTAAGGTAAATATATTGAACTTCTTTGTGAAAAATATAATGTAGTTCAATATACATAGGAGGAAGAATTAAATGAATCAAGCTTTCTTAATTAAGTACGGTGAGATAGCCATTAAAGGAAAAAATAGAGGCCAATTCGAAAACGCATTAGTTGATTGCATACGTTATGCTTTAAAGGATATTGGTGAATTCGATGTTAAAAAAGAACAAGGTCGCTTGTTTGTAGAAGCAAAAGATGAAGTTGATACAGAGGTAGTACTAGAAACATTAGGACGGGTCTTTGGAATCGTTGGTATTTGTCCGGTTACAGTACTTGATACAAACGATTTTGAAGCCATTAAAGATGCAGCATTAACCTATATGAAAGAAAATTATGGGGATAAGAACGTTACTTTTAAGGTTGAAGTGAGACGAGCTGATAAGAGATATCCTATGAATTCCATGGAGATTGCTAGGGAAGTTGGTGCAGATCTCTTAAAGAATATGAACAACTTAAAGGTAGATGTGCATCAGCCTGAAGTTAGATTAAGGATAGAGCTTCGTAATAAGACCTATTTATTCTCTAAAATCATACCAGGACTAGGTGGTATGCCTGTAGGATCTAATGGGAAAGCTATGTTGATGTTATCTGGCGGTATCGATAGCCCTGTAGCAGGATGGATGATTGCCAAAAGAGGTGTTTCATTAGAGGCAGTTTATTATCATAGTCACCCTTATACTACTGACCGTGCTAAGCAAAAAGTAATTGACTTAGGAAAAATTGTAGCTAAGTATACAGGGGGGATGACGCTGCATATCGTTCCATTTACGGACATTCAATTAGATATCTATGATAAATGTCCTCACGATCAATTAACGATCATAATGAGACGAATAATGATGGATATCGCTGAACGTATAGCCAAAAAGCGTGGAGCAATTGGACTGATTACAGGCGAAAGCATTGGTCAGGTTGCAAGTCAAACGATCCAAAGTTTAACATGTACCAATGCAGCTGTGAAGGATTTGCCTGTATTTAGACCACTTATTGGTTTTGACAAACAAGATATTGTAGATATATCTGAAAAAATAGGAACATATGAAACATCGATCTTACCTTATGAGGATTGTTGTACCATTTTTGTAGCCAAGCATCCAGTAACAAAACCTAAATTACATGTCATTGAGCGCTCTGAACGTAAACTTGAGAACATGGAAGAAATGATTATAAAAGCTATTGAGGATACCGAGGTTATTCGCTTATAAAAGAAGCATTAGAATAAGAACAAGGTTGTGAAATAAGTAAAGCACATGACTTAAAAAGTCATGTGCCCATTTTCTTAAATCTTAGATCGATTAATCTACAACATATGCTTTGATATCTCTAATAACAGCATCTGCTTCCTCGTTATCATGAATATCTAAGCGAATTGGTTTACTTAAATCTAAGCTAAAAATACCCATAATGGATTTAGCATCGATTACATATCTTCCAGAAACTAAATCGAAATCAGTATCGTATTTGCTGATAATGTTTACAAAGGATTTAACTTTATCAATTGAGTTTAAAGTAATTTCCACAGATTTCATTGTCATTCTCCTTTCGTGAGGCAATTCAATAAGAATTCCTAAGCTAGTATTCCTGCTATAATATAGTTTAAGCATATTGCTGGCTAATGTCAATAAATAAAATTACTAAAATATTGAAATTTAATAATTTGGTGTTTAACAAAAATTATAAATCAGCATAAATATTAATTAGAGCTTATTGTATTTAAACAAGAGTTCGTCTATAATAGACTTATATGTACTTTTTGTTACTAAATCATTTATAGACCTAAAGTTTAAAGAAAGTAAAATTTGTATAAACTTTAGGCATATGATAAAAGATCAGAAATAATAATTGAGAATCCTTTACTGAAGAATAAAAACTTGATAAGAGGTGGCATAAAAAAATGAAAAGTGTAGCTTTTCATACTTTAGGCTGTAAAGTTAACCAATATGAGACAGAAGCTTTAAAAGAGTTATTTATAGATCATGAGTATGAGATAAAAGAATTTAATGAAAAAGCTGATATATATGTTATAAATACTTGTACCGTAACGAATGTGGCTGCAAAAAAGTCACGTCAAATTATTTCTAGAGCAAAAAAGAAGAATGAAAATGCACTTGTCATTGTTGTAGGATGTTATGTGCAGAATGAACCAGATCAAGTAGCTGGATTAGAAGGAGTTAATTTAATCATTGGTACAGACGAGCGTAATCAGATTATAGAAATGATTAATGATTTCCAAAGGGAAAATGAACTTATAAAAAATGTAAAAGATATTAAACGGGTTAAGACTTACGAGGAACTAAAGGTACATCACAATTATGGTAAAACCCGTTCATATATTAAGATTCAAGACGGTTGTAATCAATTTTGTTCCTACTGCATTATACCATTTACTCGTGGACCAATTAGAAGCAGACAGCCTGATGCCATTGTAGAGGAAATTAAACAATTGGTCGCTAATGGTTATAAGGAAGTTGTATTAACAGGAATTCACTTAGCGAGTTATGGGAAAGATTTGAAAAACATCAACTTATTCGATATAATTAAATTAGTAAATGATATCGATGGTCTGGAACGGATACGATTAGGATCTCTTGAACCTACAATGATAACTGAAGAATTTGTTAAAGGTATTAAAGCGTTGGATAAGTTATGTCCTCATTATCATCTTTCTCTTCAGAGTGGATGTAATAAAACGCTAGAAGAAATGAATAGGAAATATTCCAATGAACAATATTACAATGGGGTAGAAATATTAAGAAAACACTTGGGTAATATTGCATTGACAACGGATATTATAGTAGGGTTCCCTGGTGAGAGTGAAGAGGATTTTTTAGAATCTTATAATTTTGTTCAACGGGTAGAGTTTAGTGAGATTCATGTCTTTAAATACTCACCTCGAGAAGGTACTAAAGCCGCTGCTAGAAATGATCAAATTAATGGTAATGTAAAAGAGGAACGTAGTAGTAAAATGATTTTCCTTGGAAAATCAATGTCAAAAGCCTATTTGCAAAGTTTCCTAGGTACATCAAAAGATGTACTTATTGAACAAGTTGAAGAAGAAGGGCTTTATATGGGGTATACTGATAATTATATGCGAGTAAAATTGCAGTCCAAAGAGGACGATATAAAAAATAAAATTATCAATATTACTCTAAAGGCAATAAAACAAGATGGAAATGGATATTATTTATTAGGAGAGTGATGTTATGGATAAATACAATACACAGTATTTTAAGGTTGCAAATGAGGAAGAACGCGAAGTTTCTCAGATCATAAGTGACGTTTACAGTGCTCTTGTTGAAAAAGGGTATAATCCTGTTAACCAAATAGTTGGTTACATTTTATCTGGAGATCCAACTTATATAACAAGTCATAATAATGCTCGTACAATGATTAGTAAACTTGAAAGAGATGAGATTTTAGAAGAACTTGTTAGAAACTTTGTTGAGAGTAATAGCTTAAAATAAGGAGAACCTATGAGAATCTTAGGATTAGACTTTGGAGACAAAACAGTTGGTGTAGCAGTAAGTGATATGATGGGTTGGACGGCTCAAGGGGTTGAGACTATTCATAGAAAAGAACCTGAAAACCTAAAGGCTTCCATTAAGAGAGTAATTGAAATTGTAGATGAATATAAAGTGGAAAAAATTGTATTAGGATTACCTAAAAATATGAATAATACATTAGGTCCAAGGGCTGAAAAAACCCAAAACTTCAAAAAAAGATTAGAAAAAGAGTTAGATATTCAAATCATTCTTTGGGATGAACGATTGAGTACAATGGCAGCTAGAAGGAGTCTTTTAGAAGCTGACATTAGTAGAAAAAAGCAAAAAAAAGTTATTGATAAAATGGCTGCAGTATATATTTTACAAGGTTATTTAGATTCAATTTAAAGAGGTGTTCAAATGGACGAACGTATTATACAGTTTAAACTTGAAGAAACAAATGAAACAGTGGATTTTGAAGTATATGATCAAATTGAATATGGTGGACATAAGTATTTACTCGTTATTGAAGCTGGATTAGAAGATGATGAAGAGGCAGAAGGCGTTATATTAAGACAGATCGGTGAAGAAGATGATGATCTGATTTACGATCTTATTGATGATGAACAAGAATACATGATGGTGTTGGAGTTATTTAGAGAAAACGCAGATGAGTATGATTTAGATTATTTGAAGGAAGACTAATTAAGAGCGTTGTAAATACAACGTCTCTATAATTTAATGCTCTTTTTATGGATTTTGCGAATTTTACAACACCGATAACATTGACAAATCAATTCGACTTTAATATAATAGAAAAAGCTAAATGGATAATAAGTATTTTCTAATAGAGAAGTAAAATTAGGATTTCTGAAAATATATTGAATCTTATAATACACTAGGTAATGTCATGGTTTCTATAAATTGCTATTAGAACTAGTTAGTTACCGCATGAATTAAAATAGTATATTACCAGAATTAGTATTCAGGCTAATTTATTCATATAGATTACAATTCAAGTTAAAACCCGATGAAAAGTTAAAACCTGATTGGGGGAAGTCAATATGTCACTAAACGGTATAGAGTTTAAAGGATTATTAAAAGAAAAAGGATTTAAATTAACTACTCAAAGAAGAGCTGTTTTAGAGATTATGCAGGACCATAAAGGGGAACATTTAACAACAGAAGAGATTTATGAACTTGTTAAGGAAAGATGTCCAGAAATTGGTTTAGCAACTGTTTATCGTACAGTTCAGTTATTAGAGAGTCTTAAATTAGTTAGAAAATTAAACCTTGATGATGGATGTTGTCGTTATGAATTAGGATTAGAAGATGAAGATCATCATCATCACCATTTAATTTGTGAAGAGTGTGGTAAAGTTATTGAAGTTGCTGAAGATTTGTTAGATCCACTCGAAACAAAAATTGAAGATCTATTTAATTTTAAAATCACAGATCATAAACTGAAGTTTTATGGTGTATGTGAAGATTGTTTGAATCATTAAATTTGTAAATAATTGTGTTAAAACACTTTTATAAAGAACGGTTTTTCATTAAACGGACATTGACAATTTAATACGGAGGTGTAAAATGGCATACAAAAGATCTAAGCTAAAAATAATTCCAATAGGTGGATTAGACCAAATTGGAAAAAATATAACATTATTTGAATACAATCATCAAATTGTAATTCTTGATTGTGGTATAGCGTTTCCAGAAGATGAAATGCTAGGAGTAGATCTAGTAATACCCGATTTTACTTATTTAAAGAAGAATGTAGATAAAATTAAAGGAGTTGTTTTAACTCATGGTCATGAAGATCACATTGGTGCTCTTCCTTATCTATTAAAACAATTCAATGTACCAGTGTACGGAACAAAACTGACGCTAGGATTAGTTGAAAATAAACTAAAAGAACATGGTATTAAAAAACATAATCTAAATGTTATCGTTCCTGGACAGACTGTTCAGCTCGGGGCATTTAAAGCAGAGTTTATTCGTACTAATCATAGTATCGCAGATGCAGTGGCGATAGCTTTAACATCACCAGCGGGTACGATCGTTCATACTGGTGACTTTAAAGTTGATTATACACCTATTCACGGAGAAATGATAGACTTACAGAGATTTGCGGAGCTTGGAAAGAAGGGTGTACTAGCATTGCTTGCTGATAGTACAAATGCAGAGAGACCTGGGTTTACAATGTCTGAGAAGACAGTTGGTAAAGTATTTGATGATATTTTTGCAGAGTCAAAAAATCATCGTATAATGGTTGCAACTTTTGCTTCGAATGTAGATCGTGTTCAACAGATTATAAACGCTGCAAGAAAATATAAAAGAAAAGTTGCAGTTGTTGGAAGAAGTATGGTTAATGTTGTGAATACTGCAACAGAACTTGGATACTTGAAGGTTCCAGATAAAACAATGATTGATATAAGTGAGATTAGTAAATATAATGATGAAGATTTAGTCATTATTACGACCGGTAGTCAAGGTGAACCTATGGCAGCTTTATCAAGAATGGCTTCATCTGATCATCGTCAAGTAGATATTAAACCAGGGGATAAGGTTATCTTTAGTTCAACGCCTATACCAGGAAATGAGAAGACCGTGTCTCGTGTAATTAATGATCTTTTTAGAAAAGGTGCTGAAGTTATCTTTCAAGATACTCATGTATCTGGTCATGCTTGTCAAGAAGAGCTTAAACTTATCCACAGTTTAGTCAAACCTAAATACTTTATACCTGTTCACGGAGAATATAGACATTTAAGAAAACATGCTGAGCTTGCTAAGAACCTTGGAATGAATCCAAGAAATATATTTATCATGTCAACTGGAAATGTCTTAGAGTTAGATAATCGTAGTGGGCGGATAGTTGGAAATGTCTCAGCTGACCAAGTACTAGTAGATGGTTTAGGTGTTGGCGATGTAGGTAATATTGTATTACGCGATCGTAAACATTTATCTCAAGATGGCCTCTTAGTTGTAGTTGTAACATTACAACGTCGAACAGGTCAAGTATTAGCTGGTCCGGACATCATTTCTAGAGGTTTTGTTTATGTAAGAGAATCCGGTAACTTAATGGAAGATGCAAGAAAAGTAGTACAGGATGCATTAATTCAATGCGAAGAGAAAAATATGGTGGAGTGGGCTGCCATCAAGAGTGTTGTCAAGGATACGCTGAAAGAATTCTTATGGCAACAAACGAAGAGAAGTCCAATGATTTTACCAATAATAATGGAAGTTTAATGTTTGTTAATGAAGACCGTGCAAGACTCGAGTACACTCGGGTCTTTTTCTTTGTTTACCCCTTGCAGTATTGTACAAAAAAATGTATACTTATATAAGTTGCAGTACTAACTGTTTAGAAGTTTGTCATAATCGAGTGAATATAGTACTCTAAGTAAGAAAAGCATGGTAGTTTAATTTAAAAACTAAAAGAATAGATTCATTATATAGTGTTTTTATAGCAGTAGAATACAGAGGTGACTTTATGGTTAATAAAACTTTAAAAAGTTTAATAAAATTTGTAAGTAAAATTGTTTTAACTGGAGCAATTGTTTTAGTCGTATTGTTCGTTGCACAGACAGCTTTTAATTTTGGGTTTAATCTAACAGACCAGGAAGATAATTCAGATAAAGAGCCTAAGGATGTACTTGTTAAAATTCCGGCAGGTGCTACAACGTCTGACATAGCTGATATACTAGAAATTGAAGGTATTATTGATAACTCATTTATGTTTACTCTAAGTGCAAAACTTGATGGTTTTGATGGTCAGTTCAAATATGGTAGTTATATCATTAATACAACAATGAATGAAGAAGATATAATGACCATGCTTGCTACAGAAGGTGCCCAAGCAGAGCAGTTTAAGATTACTATACCTGAAGGTTATTCAGTATATCAAATTGCTGATATGCTTGAAGAGAAAGAAATATGTACTGCTGAAGAGTTTTTAGCTGAAGCAGATTCTCTAGATTATGATTATAAATTTATTGAGTATATACCAGTAGATCGCGAAGAGGGAATAGCATTAGAAGGTTATTTATTTCCAGAGACCTACTTTGTCGCATTAGATGCAACAGCAAAAGATATTGTCAACACAATGTTAGCTCAGTTTGATAAAGTTTTTATTGATGATTATTATGCTAAAGTAGAGGAATCGGGATACAGTTTAGATGAGATCGTTACGATAGCTTCGGTCATTGAGAAAGAAGCTAAACTAGATAGTGAAAGAGCCCTCATGTCCAGTGTAATATATAATCGTGAAGAAATAGATATGCCACTTGGCATGTGTTCAACAGTACTCTATGCTCAAGGGAGAATTGGTGAAGCAGTAACGCAATTGACCATCGAAGAGACAAAGTTTGATTCACCATATAATACCTATATCAATGCTGGGTTGCCTTTTGGACCTATCGCTAATCCAGGAAGTTCTTCAATTGAAGCAGCATTGTTCCCAGATGATACAGATTACTATTACTTCGTATTAATTGATGAAGCAACCGGTGAACATCATTTTTCTAAGACTTATGAAGAACACCTTGCAAATCAGTAAACACAAAATGAGCAAACAGAGACTATGTAGATAGTCTCTTTGTTTTGAAAAGAAGAGTTATCATTAAGGAGATTTTAATATTGAATAGTAATATTACACATGACTATATAAGAGAATTTTTATGGGAAATGGAACCGAAAGATGAAGGATTGATTAGAGAATTAGAAGTTGAAGCTGAGGAAACAGACGTTCCGATTATTCCATTGGAAGTAAAATCCTTTTTAACAACAGTTTTAGAAATCAAACGTCCCAAGCGAATTTTAGAAATTGGTACTGCAATCGGATACTCAGCCATAGTGATGAGTCAATATTTAGCTGATAGTGGAAAGATTGATACGATTGAACGTAACCCAAAGATGCTAGTACGGGCAGAAGAAAATATAAAAAAGGCAGGACGCGAGCAATGTATTCGTATTCATGAAGGTTCTGCTGAAGATATTCTACCACAACTTGAAGGGCCTTATGATTTCATTTTTATTGATGCAGCTAAAGGACAATATCATCTCTTCTTTGAATACAGTAAGAAGTTAATTGCAGAACAAGGCATAATTATGGCAGATAACGTTCTTCATAAAGGTATGGTTGCGAAAAATCGATACAGTATACCAAGACGCCAAAGAACGATTCATAAGAGGATGCGAAATTTTTTATGGGATATGCTATATGATGAGGACTATAAATCAAGTTTATTACCAATAGGTGATGGCGTCGCAATCTGTTACAAGAAAAGTTAATGACACGTTTCAAGTGTGTGCAGGAAAGTATGGTTCCTTGCTTGATCATTTCGTGTAACGATATGTATCAAAGATAATGAGGTTCGATGCCTTATTACTTTTATAAGCAAAACGTAGTACTTTCCTATACTATAAAAGGAGATAATGATCATGAAAAATAGAATTGAACTATTAGCGCCAGCTGGTAGTCTAGAAGCACTTAAAGTAGCAGTAGCTTATGGAGCTGATGCAGTTTATTGTGGTGGTATGCGTTTTGGACTACGTGCTAAAGCAAGAAATTTTACTGAAGAACAATTGATTGAAGGAATTGAATATGCTCATAAGTATGGAAAACGTGTGTTTATTACTGTGAATATGATTCCACATAATGAAGATTTAATAGGGTTAGAAGAATACCTACTTAAGCTTGAAGAAGTAGGGGCAGATGCTATTATAGTAGCAGACCCAGGCGTATTTGCTACTGCAAAAGCTGTTGTACCTAAAATGGAGATTCACTTAAGCACACAGGCTAATAATACCAATTATAAAACTTTTAATTTTTGGCATGAACAAGGTGTTAAACGTGTAGTAGCAGCAAGAGAACTTTCTTTTGATGAGATTAAAGAAATCAGTGAAAAAACACCAGATACATTAGATATCGAAGCATTTGTTCATGGGGCTATGTGTATTTCTTATTCAGGAAGATGCCTATTAAGTAATGTTATGACGGCTAAAGATGCTAACAAAGGTGCATGTACACATCCATGCCGTTGGCGTTACCATCTTGTTGAAGAGAAAAGACCTGGTGAGTACTTCCCCATTATTGAAGATGACCATGGTACTTATATCTATAATTCGAAGGATTTATGTATGATTATGTACATTCCAGAGCTTATTGATTCTGGTATCTATAGCTTTAAAATTGAAGGACGAATGAAAACACCTTTTTATGTGGCTACAGTAACACGAACTTATCGTGAAGCTATAGATGATTATTTAAAGGATCCAAGCTTATATGAAAGTAAGAAGGATTACTATATGTCAGAACTTCAGAAATGCAGTTATAGGGATTATACAACGGGGTTCTTTCATAGGAAGCCTGGTCATGAAGAGCAAATCTATGATCGTAATACCTATATTCGAAATTATAATTTTACTGCAATGGTCTTAGATTATGATAAAGAAACGAAGATGGCAACTATTCAGCAACGAAATAAGTTTTCTGTTGGTGATACCATCGAGATAATGCCTAAAAAAGGTTCTATTATTACCATGAAAGTAGATAATTTATGGGATGAAGAGGGGAATGAAGTTGAAAGTGCACCTCATCCGAAACAAATTCTTCGACTGAAAATTGAAGAAGAAGTAGAAGTCTTGGATATCATTCGTTGTATCAACAAAGATAATAACGCAACCATTCACTAACTATAATACTTAAGGGATTCAGTATATTTGAATCCCTTTTTTCATGTCCTTCTTTCTTAAAGAAATAGTACAAAGTCAATTTTGAAGGAAAAGCACTTTTTTATCAAAGTAATCATAAGATTATATATGAGCTATTTTGGGGGTGCTTTATTTTTGTGGCTTTATATTATTCAATATATTTTTGCAATATTTTATATTTCAGGGAATCAGGTATTTCCTAAACCTTTATCTGCTGATGAAGAACGTCACTATCTAGAACGTTATAAAGATGGAGATGAAGAAGCAAAGAATATTCTAATTGAAAGAAATCTAAGACTTGTTGCACATATCGTAAAAAAATACAATAATGTTAATAAAGATATGGATGATTTAATATCAATTGGAACGATTGGTCTCATTAAAGCCATCTCTACCTATAATGTAGATAAAGGGACGAGACTAGCTACTTATGCAGCTAGATGTATTGAAAATGAACTTTTAATGATGCTAAGAAGCGACAAGAAACAAAAAAACGAAGTCTCTTTACAAGAACCAATAGGTATTGATAAAGAAGGAAATGCCATTACTTTAAATGATATTCTGAAATATGATAATGAATCTGTATTAGATCAAGTGGATATAAAGATGAAAATAAGACAGCTTTACGAAAAGATGAAAGAGGTATTGAAAGCAAGGGAGCAAATGGTTTTAGAAATGCGCTATGGTTTAAAAAATGGTGTAGAGAAAACCCAACGTGAAGTAGCACAAGAATTAGGTATATCAAGATCCTACGTTTCTAGAATC
>NZ_PQDH01000017.1 GCF_002964605.1 Vallitalea okinawensis | reverse complement strand
TTTGATCCTCTTTAAATGATGTTACATCATTTGCCAAGGCAATACCATGAGGTCCTCTTTGATAGATCAATGACTCATATGGTATCTTCTGTTTGTGTAGTTCTAATCTCTCCTTTATACAAAACTTTCTAGTCTTCAATTAACAAAGGCTCGAAGGATTTTAACTTAATAGGATGTTGGCGTTGTACGCCTCTGTAAAGCGCCTCACCGTATGCAAAACCACCCATTTTCCCATTAATCTTAGCAATATTTATTTGAGGATCAGCAACACCTTGTGATGCATGGCACTTAGTAGCTTCATATTTTTCATCAATAACATCTGTAACGTCAATAATAAGGTCCGGCTTCTTACTGTTAGCACTGGAATCTAGAGATAAATAAAAGACTTGTTTCAAATCCCAAGGTTCATCCCCCATGTGCTTTTTTAAGCTAGCTACAAACAAGGCTTTATCCACTGAATGTGACACGGCTACATGATCAGGATGACAATCAATTGGATATGTGGTGATGACTGTCCGAGGTTTTGTTTCAACTAAAACCTCAATAATTGCATTAACTGTTTCATCACAAAACTTCACACCTGCATCAGGTAAGTCTAAATGTTTCAAATACGCTGCGCCAATTACCTTAGCTGCCCTTTGCATTTCTATCTCTCGTTCCTCTGCTGTGGCAACACCACTTGACTCACCTTTTGTTAAAGTTAATATACCTACTTTTTTGCCAGCTTTTCTAGCTTTGATCAAGGTTCCAGTTATATTCCCTTCGTCATCTGGATGAGCACCTATAAACAAAATGTCTAACATTATCATTCTCCCCTCTCTGAATCAATTTATATTTTAAAACGTTGTATAGACTACTATGTAATTATCATACATAAAAGTTCAAGTATTTGAAAGCGCTTTCATAGACAATAAAAAAATAATAACTTTATATTGAAATCGCTTTCAATCGTTTATATTTTTAAAAGCCCTATCAACGGCTTTTTATTAACTATAACCAATAAAAGCATAAATGTCAATATTTTTTTTAGCTTTTTAATTATTTTTCACAATACTATAATGCTTAATTTGAACTTATATACAATAAATCTATTAATTTATTCACCATTTATATAGCACATTCACAATCAAACCCCCTATAGGGGTTGATTTTTTTACTTTAGATATACAAAAAGATAGTGAACTAATTATTCAAAAAAACTTCTCCTCCAACCATTATTTGGTGATAAAGCGGACATTGTAAGCTTTTGGATAAGTGCAACATTTACTGCAGATAATGTATAGGTCTTTCCATAGAAAAACACTGATAGCATATATTGCTATCAGTGCTTGGCTTAACCTTTTACAGAACCTGCTGTCAATCCTGCAATAATATATTTTTGGCAGAACAGATAGAGTAGCACTACAGGTAGAGCTGTCATAATCAAGTCTGCAAATACTAGATTCCACTCTCTCGCATAACGCCCAAAGAAATTATAGACTGTCAAAGGCATAGTCCATTTCTTAGAATTGCCTAAGAAGTATAAAGGAATCATAAAATCGTTCCATACATTCATTACTACTATAATTAGTGTTGTCACCGTTACAGGTTTTAATAAGGGTAAGAGAATCTTAAAAAATGTACCATGGGGGCCACATCCATCAATGATTGCTGATTCATCCAACTCCATGGGTATTCCCTTTATGAATTTTATGAAGATAAATGAACTCCATGGGATATTCCTAGCCATGTAAATCAGTATTACACCTAAATAACTACCTGTTAAATGAAGTGTTTGAAGAACACGAATAGTCGGTATCATGGACATAGGTGCAATCATTCCTATCATAAACAGATTCATCATAAAAGACATGGCTCTATCCTTACGTCGTGCTATAACAAAGGATGCTAAAGCAGTTGCTATAAGACATAGCGTAACGGATGAACTAGTTATAAGCATACTGTTTAGAAAAGAACGTATTATTTTCCCTTCCTGAATTACCTGCAAATAGTTATTAAACTGCCACTTCTCTGGTAGACTTAAATTAAAGTAAATAGCTTCTTGCTGAGTTTTGAAAGAACCTAATAACATCATAACAAATGGTATGAGTATAATAAAACTCAACAAGATCATAAAAATCTCGAATAGCAGCTTCGGAACGTCGATGGATGACTTATACAGAATTTTCTCACTCTTCATTAACTATCTACCTCCTTGCTTTTTAAGTATGTATTTAACAAGAGAGATATAATGGTTATAAATAGGAATAAGAGCAATCCCATAGCTGAGCCCCGCCCGTATAGACCTTGTGAAAAGGATTGGAATACTAAAGTATTTAATACTTGCGTACTACCACCTGGCCCACCATTGGTTAAAACATATACTTGTTCAAATACTTTAAAACCACCGATTAAACCAATAATTATGTTTATACTCACTGAAGAAATGAGGAGAGGTAATATTACCTTCCAAAACTGCATCCACTTAGTAGCTCCATCAACAGTAGATGCTTCTAGCAACTCTTTTGGTATTGTTTGAAGACCTGCAATATATATAATCATATGAAAACCGGACCATTTCCATATTTCCATAATAATTATACATGCCATGGCGGTGCTTTTATTTCCCAACCAATTTGTCGTTAGCATACCTAATCCAATTGCTTCTAAAGTATTGTTTAACATACCATCCATGGCAAAAATAGAGTTAAACATAATACCTACAACAATCATACTTAAGACACCAGGTAGATAAAACATCGTTCTTAAATAATTCTTAGATCTAAGATCTTTATTAACACCTAAGGCCAAAAGCAGTCCAATTATATTCTTTAAAACAGCTGTAAAAATACCAAAAATTAATGTATTCTTTAAAGCTACTGTGAATTCATCTCTAGAAAATAAGTACTTAAAATTATCTAACCCAATGAACTGAATCTGGCTTCGGTCAATATCCCAATTTGTAAAAGAATAAAAGAATCCTAACACTGTAGGTAATACAAAAAATATTCCAAATACTAATATTGCAGGTATGATAAAACTACTGGGATATCTTTTCTTCATTAACTTTTCCACTGAGTACCTCCTTTAGATGATAGCGTAACATAAAGGGTCTTAATATAGACCCTTAGCGTTACATGAAACATTTTATGTTTACCATCCAGCATAACCTTTTGTTTTCATAAAATCTGCAACATCTTCATCCCATGCTTCTAAAGCCTCAACAGGTGTCTTCTCCCCAATGGCCATTTCTACAAAGTACTTCCATAAATAATCCGGTCTTAGAGATGAAGGCTCTTCAAACATATTGTTATACTGAAGAACGGTTTTACCTGTAGCTACATATTGATCCACAATCTTTTGAACACTTTCTGGCACATCACCTGGATCTACATCGTTAAAAGCTGGAAATGATGGATTCTCTTCAAAGAATATATTCAAGTACTCTGGCTGAGACCATGTATTTAATACTACTTTAGCTAGCTCTACATTTTCAGATGCTTTTGGTATAAACATTCCTTGAACAAATGCTCCAGATCCAATATAACCAGTCTCTAGTGGAACAGCAAATGCACCGATTTCCGCATCTGGATGCATATTCTGTATTGAACTAACAACCCATTCACCGTTCATCATCATTGCTGCTTTACCTGACCCTACTGCATCTTGAGATACATCATAGGTTGCAGTCATATGATCTTCATTAACATAACCCATATCATAAAAATTTTTATATTTCTCCAAAATACCGATAAACTCAGGTACTTCTGCATGCTTGAGTGTATTATTTCGTAAAGCACCATAGACTTCATCATTGCGGTCAGGTGCTAAGGCAGCTGAGAATCCGCTTGTCATAAAAATCTGTGTTGTCCAATTTTCCTTATCCGCCATGTGTATAGGTGTAATCCCCGCCTGCTTAATGGTTTCTAGTACATTAAGAAATTCATCATATGTAGTTGGTTCCTCTAAATTTAATTCAGCAAAGATCTTTTTATTATAATACATTGCTGGAAAGAAAGAAGAGGATTCTCTTGGCATTGCATATAGTTGTCCTTCTTTAATAACCAAACCTGGATTAACTAGACGCTCAACCCATGGTTCATTTGATAATTCCACACAGTTTTCTACAACATTTAACTGCATATAACCAGTTGGAGTATTAAAATCAAATATATCTGGTACTTCTCTTGTAGATAGCTTTGTCTTTAATAATGTGGTATATTGCTCATCAGGTACAACCTGTACGTCAATTGCAACATTTAAAGCTTCATCAACTTTATCCGCAATAACATCATAAGAATCTTTATATTTTGCGGATGATGTAAAATACACTATATCAGTAGGTTTTTCCTTAACTTCTTTCTTCTCTTCATTAACTCCATTTTTAGCCGGTGCTTGTGATTCTACAACTTCATTAGAAGGTTCTTCCTTCTCTGAACAAGCAATGAGAGAAATACTCATCGTTAAAACAAGTAACATTGTAATAAATACCTTCGTCTTATTCACATGCTCATCCTCCATCATATTTATTTCATAACCAGGGCCCTATGATTCTTAGTATAAATAAAAATACTCTTTAAAAGAATGGATAATTCATAAAATTCAATGTAATATTTATAACTCTTTGAAATAAAATAAACATTTTGATATGAAAAAATGTTAATATAGTTTTGGGGGTTTTGTCTATGAAAAAAAAAAAAAATTGAATTTACAAAAAAAAATTTTTACATCTTATTCCATTATAATAATTAGCATAATCATCTTTTCATTTCTTATCTTCTACGGCTATACCTATAAAAATATTGAAGAAAATGCTATTAAGCACCTTATTAGTATTAACCAATTAAACAAAGACCAATTGGATACACTCTTTCGTGATATGGATAAAATGGCACTTCAGATTATTGCCAATCCATCCATACAAGAGGTCTTTAAAGATGCTAAGCGAGATTCTTCCCCTGAGGATTATTTTACACATAGTTATGAGAATAGATTACAAACTATAGCAACACTGACATCCATTAACGGTCCCAATATTTTTGCTCATCGCATTAGCATCTATAATGACCGTGGTGATTTCATAAGTACAGGTGTCTTACCTGACTCTCAGGTCTATATACATAATCAAATGCAAAAAAACCAGTATAGGGAGTGGTACGCCCATATGCTTTCTTTAGATGGTAAGCGCCACCTATCTCCCCCAACTATTGATCCATGGAATCGACAACGTCAAAAAATACTTTTTTCACTTTCTAGGGAATTACGGGACGTAAATTTTTCCTATGGTATTGTAGAAATTCAGTTACCATATGATGTCATAGCAAATATTTTTGAGGACTACGAGGATGATGGAAGGAAACATTACTTACTGACACCTTCTAGTCAGATGGCATATCCCTATGAACAAAATACTACAAATTACTCAGTCCATATGGATTACTATATGAAACAAGTTCCTAATGGCCAAACAGAGGGCTTCTATAATACTACAAACCCTGTTACAGGTGTGAAGGAGGTTGTTGCATTTTCCACCTCCTCCATATCCCAGTGGTTATTGTTTTCTGTTCAACCCATGGATACGCTATTGGCACCAATACAATATATGGGTCTTATCTTATTAATCATTGGGTGTGCATTAATTATAGCTGCCTTAGCTTTAATATCCATAATTACTAATCACCTAACTTCTCCTCTTAAGCAATTAAGAACCTCTATTAATGATATAAGTTTTAAAAATCTCTCCATAGAAATGGATGAAAACTATTATAATAATGAACTTCAACTTCTTAACGAATCCTTTAACAAAATGCTTCAACGTTTAGAGAAATCTATGGATGAGGTTGTCGAACTAAAGACAAGTGAGATGCGCTCCCATATATTAGCCTTGCAATCTCAGATGAACCCACATTTTCTATATAATACACTTGCTGTCATTAATGCTGCCGCCATTGAAGAAGATTATTGCAAAATTAGTAAAATGTGCAGCAAACTTTCAAACATCTTACGATACACTTCAGCCTTTGACGATGATACTGTTACATTAGAGGATGAATACAGGAATGCTGTGAATTATATGACATTAATGAAAGACCGTTTTGAAGATCAATTAGAATATTCTTTTGCCATTGACCCATCTTTAAACCAAATACCTATACCAAAGTTAGTTTTACAACCTTTATTGGAGAACTGTTTCTCTCATGGTTTCAGGAACAAACGCCCACCTTGGCATGTCTACATAAATATCGGTGTTAAAAAAAATAGGTGGTACATCACTGTTGAGGACAATGGCTGTGGCTTTGACGAAGATAAGTTAAAGATTATTCAAGATGAGTTAAATGCCTTTTACAACCATCCTAAAAATAGCCTGACACAGCTAAGTATCGGAGGGTTAGCCCTACTTAATACGCTCATCAGACTTCAGTTTTATTATAAAAATGATATGATATTCAAAGTAGAAACTGAAAAACATGAAGGTACAAAAATAACTATAGGAGGGCCACTGCATGAACATAAGAGTGTTAATCGTTGAGGATGAACCACCCATCCAAAGAAGTCTAAAAAAACTCATTGAGAACATCAATCCATCTTTTAAAGTGGCTGATACGGCTTTTAATGGTGATGAGGCTATAGAGAAACTCAAGCATTCTGATTTTCATGTTGTCTTTACGGATATACGAATGCCTGTAAAGGATGGCTTCCATGTGCTTAATTATATCAACAATCATAACTTAGAAATTATACCTATCATACTTACCGGTTTTGAAGAATTTGAGTACGCTAGACAAGCCATTCAACTAAACGTATTGGATTACTTATTAAAGCCTGTCGATGTTGACTCCTTAACAAAGCTACTCGATCAAATTCATAACCAACTTTCGATTAAATTTGAGTGTCATGACTCTGATAGTTATAAAACATCCTCAACAGCCATTATGCATCAAATTCAACATTACTTGGAAGATCACATAAAAGAACCAATAACACAACAGAGCTTAGCCAAAAGGTTCGGTTTTACCCCTGCTTATTTAAGTCGTTTATTTAAGAAGGAAGTAGGCATGTCACCAACAGAATATTTATGCACCTTAAGAATAACCCGTGCTAAAGAACTCATGCAGCAAAATCCACACATACTTACCAAATCATTGGCACCAGCTGTAGGATTTACTGACCCTTTTTATTTTAGTAAAACATTTAAGAAGATAACCGGCTTATCTCCAAAAACATACAAAGAGGAAATGAAAAAATGAAAGAAGTGCTTGGCTCCGGTATTCTAGCGGCGCTAAGCACTTCTTTTCTTTTCTAAAATCTCTTCATTATAAAATTAATTGTTTCAAGACACTCCACTTGTGATATACCTTTTAATTTGTCATTAAATTTACGGTCAATGGCGATACCAAGTTCTTCTGCACATTATTTCCATGCCTGATAATGCTGTTCACTTGTTTCTGTGATAGCGTCATCCACATCAAATATAAACATACTATTTTTTATAATTTTTTAAAAATTTAATAAGTTCGCTTGACACAGAACACCCACACAAGTATAATTGTATACAATAATACAGGTCGAAGAAATTTTATATTAATAGATATCATGTAAGCAGTTGCTTCTATTTTAATCAAATACGCATGAATTACCACAGTATTCCTTGCAACATCTATATCTATTTTGAAGGGGGTAAAAAAATTGACCAAAGAAACCTATGCTAATTTACTTAATGAATTAACGCTTACTGCAGAAAAAAATAACTACATACTTCCAGAAACTTATAACATGTATAAAATAAAAAGAGGATTAAGAAATGAAAATGGAACAGGTGTAAAGGTCGGACTTACTCAAGTAGGGTGCATTCAAGGCTATGAACTTGATGGCAAAGAAAAAAAAGCAGTTGAAGGTGAATTATTTTATAGAGGAATAAAGCTTACTGAGATTGTAAAAGGCTTTCAAGAACAAAAACGTTATGGTTTTGAAGAATGTGTATATCTTTTATTGTTTGGTGAGCTTCCTACTCAAAATAAACTTGATGAATTCAATGAGATGCTAGATGAATGGAGAACTTTGCCACTACATTTTACAGAAAATATGATTCTACGAATTCCAAGCAAGGATATTATGAATAAATTACAGAGAAGCATATTAGTACTCTATTCCCATGATGAGACACCGGATGAAACTAGTGTGCAAAATCTTTTACTTCAGAGTATGAAATTAATAGCTAGATTTCCTACAATTATCTCCTATGGCTATCAGGCAAAAGCCCATTATTTTGATAAAAAAAGCTTATACATTCATGCTCCACAAAAAGGGATAGGTACGGCTGAAAATATTCTCTTTATGACGAGACAAGATAATAAGTATACAAAAACAGAAGCGGAAATCCTGGATCTCTGTCTTGTCATTCATGCAGAGCATGGTGGAGGTAATAATTCTGCTTTTGCTACACATGTTGTATCATCATCAGGAACGGATACTTACTCTGCTATAGCATCAGCTGTTGGTGCTTTAAAGGGACCAAAGCACGGCGGAGCTAATATCAAAGTACGAGAAATGATTCTTGACATCAAAGAAAATGCTTCAAACTGGAAAGATAGAGGCGTACTTAAAGATTATCTACTTAAAATACTGAATAAAGAAGTATTTAATGGTGAAGGTTTAATATACGGTATGGGTCATGCAGTATATACGAAATCAGACCCAAGAGCGGAACTCTTAAAGGAAAAAGCCTACGAGCTTGCAGTTGAAAAGGATACATTAGAGGAATATAATTTGTATAAAAATATTGAAGAATTAACAATAGAGATTTTTAAGGAATTAAAAGGAGAAGATACTATCATCTGTTCGAATGTTGACCTCTACTCTGGTTTTGTATATGAAATGTTGAATATTCCACAAGAGCTTTATACACCACTATTTGCTGCTGCTAGAGTACCAGGTTGGTGCGCCCACAGAATCGAGCAAATTGTCAGTGATAAGAAAATACTAAGACCTGCCTATGAGGTTGTGAATATAGGAAATGATTATATGCCAATGCACAAGAGATGATAAATCCATTGAGACTATCCGAAACAATATTTACAAAAGCGCCAAGAATATCAGTAAATTATACTAAACGCTCCCACGGTAAGGGGAGCGTTTTATCTTTACTTATAATCCACCCATACAGAACCATTGTCTGAAGAACGAACACAGTTTTCAATGAATCGAACGCCCTCAAGACCTGCATTAACGTCTGGGTACCAGATATCACCTGCTTCTTTGTCACCACGAATTTTTGCATCAATAGCTATTGCATAACGTTGGTACAGGTTAGACCATGATTCAAATAACCCTTCAGCATGACCACATCCAATACGATCTGATGTAACAGCTTGGTCATCATGATACAGATAGCCATGACCGCGGTCAAGGAGTTGCTTTGGTTGTCCTTGAACTTCATAAATCAATTGGTTAGGATGCTCATCCCACCATTCAATAGAAGCCTTTGAACCAACAACACGGATCTTTTGTTCATGAATCCCGCCAGCATTAACGGCTGATACCCAAAGGTTACCTACTGCCCCATTATCAAAATTCATGAGGACGACAGCGTTATCTTCAAGTGGCGCTCTTGATGCAATAAAGCTTTGTCTAGAACACATCAACTTTTCAATATTCAATTCAGGAATCATAACTTCAGCCAAATATAAAGCATGCGTACCGATATCACCCAGTACATAGGTTGGTCCTGCTTGCTCAGGAGTTACTCTCCATTTAAGACCAGGGTCATTTTTTTCTACTTCTTCTGAATGCCACCCATGAGCAAATTGCATATTGATTATTCGAATTTCACCAAGATCTCCATTTTCAATCATTTTACGTGCCTGATGAATCATTTGATAACCTGTATACCCGTAAGTTACACCGATAACCAAATCCTTCTCTTCAGCTAAAGCCTTTAATTCCTCAGCCTCTTCAACTGTAAAACATAAGGGCTTTTCACAGATAACATGTAAGCCGGCCTCTAAGGCTGCTTTTGTCATATCAAAGTGAAACTTATTAGGTGTGGCAATAGAAACAACCTCAATGCCATCATCTCTCTTTGATTCGTTTTCTATCATAACTTTATAATCACTATAACATCTTGATGCATCCACTCCTATGTTGGTACCAAAATCAACGCATCTATCAGGATTGATATCAAATGCTCCTGCTACCAATTGGAACAGACCATCCCTAAGTGCTGCTGAACGATGGATATAACCAATTTGGCTACCTCTTCCTCCACCAATCATTCCCCATCTTAATGGCTTATCAAATCGAATTTCTTCATTAAACATTGTAATCCCCTCCCAAAATCTTTATAGATTATATCCTTCCTTATTTAAGTATCGAATACTCTTGATAGCATCATCCATACTTTGATGACAAGCTAAAGGGTCTCTTTCTTGTTCAATGGTAATCCATCCATTGTACCCAATATCACTAAGTGCTTGTCTAATTCCTTTATAATCAACACATCCTGAACCAATAGGACACATAACACCGATATTGCACCCTTCAAAAAATCCCATACCATCATTCATGATCTTTTCATAGGTGGCATGATTAATATCTTTAAAATGTACATAGTCTAGACGCTCCTGATATTGACGGATGTAGTCATCAGGCTTCATCTTGGAATAGAACAGATGTCCCGTATCAAGACATAGCCCTACTTCTTCAGCATTTAAATCATCCATGATTTTCTGTATTTCATCTTCAAACTCTATATAACCACCCGCATGGGGATGAATGACTCCTCGAATACCATAGGTTTTAGCAATCCTACTCATTTCTAAGATGTGGTTGGTCAAGAGATTCCATCTTTTCTCACTTAACCGTTTGGCATTTTCTGGGTGACCTGCTTCTGCATTACGCTCCTCCTTAACAGCATCAATGATGACAAGATAAGGGGTTTCATATCGTTGTCCTTCCAACTGCTCTGGTTTAGGCAATTGGGATATGAGCTGGCATGTTTTATGAACTTTTGCTAGGACAGATTCAAAATTACTCTCATCTACCAGATCATCATATATGGTTCCAGCCACTATGGATAATCCTCTGTCCTTAAGCTCTTTCTTAAGTATAGAAAGTTCAAGAGGCATATACCCAAAGGGACCTAGCTCCAATCCTTTGTATCCTGCTTGACTTGCATCATCAAGAACCTTTTTATAAGGAGGATTATTGGGATTATTAGGATCTTCAATACCCCAAGCACCTGGAGCACCAGCAATTTTCCATTTCATACGCAACCTTTCCTTTCTACTCAACCTGTCTTATATTTTCAACGAGGACTGCAGTCCCCTGCCCTCCTCCGATGCAAAGAGCAGCGATGCCATATCTTAGGTTTCTTCTCTTTAACTCATGAAGTAATGTTACCAAGATTCTAGCCCCTGATGCACCGATGGGATGACCAAGGGCAATGGCTCCTCCATTGACATTTACCTTACTTGAATCAAGGTTTAATTCTTTGACAACAGCAATGGATTGAGCAGCAAAAGCCTCATTGACCTCGAAAAGGTCAATATCATCTATTGTCAAGTTAGCCTTATTTAATACTTTACGTATAGCTTCTATAGGTCCAAGTCCCATTATCGCAGGATCAAGTCCTACACTTCCATAAGCAACGACTTTAGCCATGGGTACTAAGCCTTGTTCCTTGGCAAAGCTTTCAGAAGCAAGAACAATTGCTGCAGCTCCATCATTGATTCCTGAAGCATTAGCTGCAGTTACTGTACCATTTGCTTTAAAAGCTGGGGAGAGTTTGGCAACCCTGTCCATAGTAGAGTTATATCGTATATATTCATCTTTCTCAAAAACTTTAACCTTACCTTTACGATCTTGAATTGCAACAGGAACTATCTCATCAGTAAAACGTCCCTCTTCCTGAGCTTTTTCAGCTTTATTCTGTGAATTAACAGCAAACTTATCCTGTTCTTCTCGCGTAATTTGGTACATATCCGCCACATTTTCAGCAGTTATCCCCATATGGTAATCGTTGATCGCATCCCATAATCCATCACGAATCATGGCATCAACCACCTTCTTATCACCCATTCGATGACCAAAACGTGCTTCTTCAAGAATGTAATTCGATTGGCTCATATTCTCAGTTCCACCAACTAGAACAACATTATTCATTTCAGATTTAATTGAACTTACACCAAATCCTACACTTTTTAAACCTGATCCACACACTTGATTGATGGTTGTGCTGGGTACTTGGTCAGGTATTCCTGCTAAGAGACTACTTTGTCTTGCAACATTCTGTCCCAGCCCGCCTTGCAAAACACATCCAAACATAATCTCATCAATATGGTTATAATTTATTTTAGCATGTGAAATAGACTGTTGCATCACTATTTTACCAAGTTCAACTGCTTTCACCTCTTTTAGAGTTCCTCCAAAACTTCCAATTGGTGTTCTGACAGCAGAAAGAATAACAACCTCCATCATTTAGTCCTCCCTCCATACAATGACATCATCCTCTATAATCAGTTTAGCATCAGTTAATTCCTTAATCCTATCAACAGATGTACTTTCATGGTACTCAAGAAGTTTTAAACCCTGTGATGTGACTTTCATAACTGCAAGCTCTGTGACAATCATATCGACTTTGCCTACCGCTGTTAATGGTAGTTTACAATCTTTTAGTATTTTTGCTTTTCCCTTATTGGTATGTAACGTGGATATGATGACTCGCTTTGCACCTGTAACCAAATCCATAGCGCCCCCCATACCTGGAACCATCTTGCCTGGTATAATCCAATTAGCAAGATTCCCTTTTTCATCAACCTGTAATGCCCCAAGAACACATACATCAATATGACCGCCTCTTATCATTCCAAAAGACATGGAACTGTCAAAGAAAGCACCATTAGGTAAGATACTCGAATACTGCGCACCAGCGTCAACAATATCGAAAGTCTCATAACCCTCTTTGGGTGACCCACCCATGCAGATCATTCCATTTTCAGATTGAAAAAATACTTCTATACCTTCTGGTATATAATTAGCAACCTTCGTGGGTAAACCAATTCCCAGATTCACAACATCTCTATCTCTAAATTCTTTTGCAATCCTTTTGGCTATTCTATTTTTTAACACACTTGTATTAGTAGACATAATCGCCACCTCCACGTATGACATAATCCACGAAAATACTTGGTGTGGTTATACTCTCTTTATTTAAAGATCCGGCTGGCACAAGCTTTTCGGTCTCAACAATAACAGTTTCTCCAGCTGTTGCCATCATCTGATTAAAATTGTTACTGGTGCCCCTATAAATAGTATTACCATAGCAATCTGTCAGACTTCCTCTAATTAATGAAACATCTGCTTTTAAGGGTTTTTCAAGTAAAAATTTTTGACCATCAACTTCAATAATCTCTTTACCTTCCTCAATAATAGTCCCGAGTCCTGTAGGTGTTAACACACCACCTAAACCAAATCCACCTGCGCGAATTCTCTCAACTAAAGTTCCCTGTGGTACCAATTCAACTTCCAAGGAACCCTTATTCATTTGTCTACCTGTTTCAGGATTTAATCCGATATGTGATGCGTACAGCTTCTTTACTCTTTTTCCCACTATAAGACGCCCTACACCACGGTCAATCGTGGCTGTGTCAGTAGCAATTAGGGTGATATCCTTGATATCTAATTCAATAATTAAATCAATAAGTCCTTCTGGTGTCCCACACCCCATAAAGCCACCAACCATTATTGTCATTCCATTAAAAAAGCATCCTCTAATCTGCTCTTTGGTTACTACTTTTCTCATTTATCCTCCACCACCTTATTCTCACGGATTACCACCCGAGAAGATGATATTTATCACGAATAACTTTTTTCATCTCTTCCATTGGCTGTCTCATTAATGTAATTCTATCAAATTCTTCAGGATTATTACGTGTAAAATCCCTTATTGTATACCCAAAGGCCTGTCTAAGGGTTGTACCTAGATTCATTTTACCTATACCGTATTCTCTCATTTCTATAATTTGCTCATTAGGGATACCTGAAGATCCATGAATAACCAATGGAACCTTTGTCATCTCATCCACTTTCTTGAGTCGTTTAAAATCAATGTTAGCCTTTTGCTCCTTCATTCGATGAACATTACCAACTGCAATGGCTATCCCTACTACATCAACGGCTTCAGCCATCATCTTGACCTCTTCTGGTTCAGTAAGACGTTCTTCAACCTTGATATGAGGCTCATGATAAGCAACACAACCAACCTCAACCTCTAAGGAAACATCACAAACTTTACATAACTCTTCAATCTCCTTAGATATTTTAATATTTTCTTCTATGGATAAGGCTGATCCATCATACATTGCAGATGTATAGCCTGCTTGAATGGCTTTCACTACATCTTCCTTTGATTTCCCGTGATCTAAGTGGATGCATACATTGACATCGGTATTTAGCGCCATTGCCCTATAAAGTGCCCCATAATACTTGATATCCATAAACTCGGCAGCATCTCTATTGGTCATTAATAAAGCAGGGGCATTCATTTCCTTGGCAACGTCTATAACCATTTTTGCATCCTCATAACCAAATACATTAAACCCTGGTACGATGCAATTATTCCTGGCAGCATAATTCAGCATTTCTTTCATGTTTACTAGCATTTAACCCCTCCTAGCTTTTTTATAATTCTCTATAAACTGTTGTATCTCTTCTTCAGTAGGCATAGCCTCAGAACAGCTATTCTTTTGAACAACGATAGCTGCAGCTCCTGCACCATAACGCATGGCTTCTACTACATCTCTACCTTTAATCATCGCACTGATGACACCTCCTGCAAAAGAATCTCCTGCACCTTGTGTCTTAAGAGCATCCACTGGAAAGACCTCACCTACATACTTTTCACCATTCTCAAGATACGCCACTGATCCTTCCCTGCCACGTTTAACAATAACGAGCTGTGGTGATTGGCTAAGCCAATACTCAGCTGTTAATTCATCATCTTGATTATCAGGAAGATCAACACCTTCCAAGACATCAAACTCTTCTCTGGTTCCAATAATCACATCGCATAATGAAGCTGCCATGGAACAGTAGAGTGATGTTTCCTTCATCGATTGCCATGTGTAGGGGCGATAGTCTACATCAAAAAAGGTTACTGTATTATGCTTTTTAGCAAGTTTCAAGGCGTAGAATACCGCCTCCCTGGATGGATTTTTGGCAAGGGCAGTTCCTGACACAACCAATGCTTTAGCACACTTGATATACTCTTCTTGAACATCATCCATGGTTAGTTCAAGGTCGACAGCACCTTCTCTGTACATGATAATATCGCTATCATTAGGTCCTTTGATTTCAACAAATGCCAATCCAGTTTTATGTCCTTCTTTATCAACCACTAACCCCTCTGTATCGATATTCTTTAACTTAAAATAATCTAAAATATAGCGTCCAAATGCATCGTCTGCTATTCTTCCGATGAATCCTGTACGAATGCCATATCGTGATGTAGCAACAGCGATGTTGGCTGGAGAGCCTCCTACAGTTTTGGTAAAGGTTAAGGTCTCTTCAAGGGGGCGGTTATATTCATTAGGATTCAAATCAATGCCTATCCTTCCAATGGCAATAACATCCAGTTTACGATCTGCCTGAAATCTTATAGTATCCATTTTATTTATCTCCTTTTGAAATAGCTTACATGTTGTATGTAATCATTACATTCTATTTTGCTGATTTATGCCTGTATGAATCTAGGATTACGGCACCGACAATAATAATAGCTTTGATGATTTGTTGCCAGTATGGCGATACACCAATCAATGTTAGCCCATTATTCAGTACACCAATGATCAAAGCACCTATAATGGTTCCAGATATAAAACCAACACCACCATTAAGACTTGTTCCACCAATAACAGCTGATGCGATGGCATCAAGTTCATAAGATAGACCAGCAGTTGGATTTCCAGAACTTACTCTAGCAGTCAGGATAATTCCTCCTACAGCTGACATAATACCAGCATAAGTATAAACAATAATCAATACTTTTTTAACATTAATACCGCAGACCTTTGCCGCTTGTTCGTTACCTCCAAGAGCATAAATGGTTTTTCCAAATTTAGATTTACGTAAGATGATATGGGTTAGAAGTCCCATCAACAAGAAAATTAACACAGGTACAGGAATAATTCCTATATTACCTGATCCTAAAACCAAGAACCCATCTGAAATATCACTAACCGGACGTCCATCAGTAAACAAAAGCGCTGCACCTCTAGCGGCGGTCATCATTCCTAAGGTGACAATAAAAGGCGGTATACCCGTTATTGATAGGACTACTCCATTAAAAAGTCCACAAGCTGCTCCTATAACAAGCCCCATTACAACAGCTAAAATCACGTTATTACCTGGCGCTGCCCAAGTTGCTGCTATAACCCCTACAAGGGCAACTACTGAACCTGATGATAAATCAATACCACCTGTAATAATTATCAATGTAACACCAAAGGCCAATGTACCGATAACAGAAACTTGTCTAAAAATATTAATCAAGTTGGCGCTTCGTATAAATACAGGTTTTGCTATTGTCATACCAATAACCATCAGTATGAGAATCAACACCATACCATACCGCTTCAACATTTCATTTCCCATATCTTTCATGCTTCTTGAGCTCATTCTAATTCCTCCCGTTTACATTGCTCTTTTTATTTATTCTGTAGCAAATTCCATAATACGTTCTTGAGTAGCTTCATCTCTGGCCAGTTCGCCTGTGATTCTCCCCTCATGCATGACCATAATACGATCGCTCATCCCAAGTACCTCTGGTAATTCAGAAGATACCATTATAATTGCCTTTCCATTCTTAGCTAGTGTAGACATTATTTTATGAATTTCTGACTTAGCCCCAACATCAATACCTCTTGTTGGTTCATCAATAATCAGGATGTCAGGGTCCATTAATAGCCACCTGGATATAAGGACTTTCTGCTGATTCCCACCACTGAGGTTATTGATAATTTGATGGATACTTGGTGTTTTAATTCTAAGTTTCTGTCGTTGATCTTCACAGCTATTTGCCATTTTAGTTTCATCTACAAGATTAATCATGTTACTGTAACTTTCGAGATCAGACATGATAATATTGTCTGCTACAGACAGAGGTAAGAAGCATCCTGATCGTTTTCTATCCTCAGTAAGAAAACCTATTCCATGGTCAATTGCATCCTTTGGTCTATTAACTGTTATGGGTTTACCATTAAGATGAATTTCACCTGATTCTCTTTGTCTAATGCCAAAGATTGTTTCCATAACTTCTGACCGCCCTGCACCCATGAGACCAGCAAATCCTAAAATTTCACCTTTTCGAACTTTAAAGCTAACATCTTTGAAATATTTGCTATGGGAAAGCCCCTTTACTTCTAGAATAACCTCACCAAAATTATCATGAACCTCTTTTGGGAAAATCTGATTGACTTCACGACCAACCATCATGGTAATCAATTGATCACTTGTCAGATTACTTGATAGTTCTGTATCAATATACTGGCCATCACGTAATACAGTACATTCATCCGTTATTTCAAAAACCTCGTCCATTTTATGGGTAATGTAGATGATTGCTACGCCTTTATCTTTCAGACGACGAATCATTTTAAACAATTGGGTTACTTCCTTATCTGTAATAGCGGATGTTGGTTCATCCATGATAACCAAGTCAGAGTCATAGGAAATGGCCTTGGCAATCTCAACCATTTGAATGTATGCAGTACTTAAATCCTTCATTTTTGCATAGGGATTAAGTTGAATTTCTAATTCATCCAGTAACTCTTTAGTTTGCCTATATAATTGCTTTTCGTTAACCATACCAAAGCTGCTTGGCTCTCTGCCTAAAAAAATATTCTCTGCTACTGTCATTTCAGGTATTGGACTTAACTCCTGGTGGATCATTGAAATTCCTGATTTCAGGGCGTCAGCTGTACTATCTATTTTCAATGGTTTTCCTTTAAATTTCATGGTTCCTGAGTCTTGCTTAAAGATGCCTATCAACACCTTCATCAATGTTGACTTACCAGCTCCATTTTCACCCATAAGCCCATGAACAGTTCCTTTGCGAACGGCAAGGCTTACTCCATCCAATGCTCGTACACCAGGGAATGTTTTAACAATATCTTTCATCTGTAGAACAACTTCTGAACTCATATACATTCTCCTCTGTGTTTAAGTATTAAGATACCGGAGAAAATTCTCCGGCATCATCACTATTCCCAAATCTTAATATATTCGTCTACATTATCAATGGTTACCTTCTCAAAAGGTACATCTACGTATTCAGGCACCTTTACACCATTGATAAGGTCCATAGCTGCTTCAACTCCTGTACCACCTTGTCCAAAAGGACTTTGGAATACTGTCACTTCAAGGGTTCCATTCTTTACATATTCAAGAGCATCAGGAGTAGCATCAACACCAGCTACAATTACTTCGTCATTCTTACCTATAGCTTCTAGAGCTCGGATAGCTCCAATCGCCATTTCATCATTATTGGCAATAATCGCATTGATTTCCTCACCAGACTGCAACCAATTCTCGGTAATTTCCATTCCCTTAGCTCTATCCCACTTACCTGTATCTTTAAAAATTAACTGCATATCAGGATAATTGTCTAAAATCATAGTGTTTCCTTCAGTACGTTTTACAGCTGAATTGTGTCCTGGCATCCCTTCAAGAATAACAACATTTCCTTTTTCAGCAAGAGCTTCTGCAACATATTCCATTTGAATATTTCCAGCATTAATATCATCAGATCCAACGAAAACATTTGCACCTTCAAACTTTCTGTTAACAGCAATCAATGGAATGCCAGCATTCTCACATGCAGTAATGAATGGTTTTGGGGCTGATGGATCTACCATAACGATAAGAATAGCATCAACACCTTCTACTATAAAATTCTCTACATTAGCAAGTTGAGTTGCAGGATCACCTTTACCATCAGAGAACACAACTTCTACTCCTAACTCATCACATTTCTTTTGAACGGCGTCATTTAAGTATGTCTGCCATTTGTCCGAATAACTATTAGAAGCAAATCCAAGGACGATTTTATCCTTTTTCTCAGTTTCAGTACTTGTCGTTTCTTTCTCCTCATTAACAGGAGCTGTCTCTGCCTTCTCTTCAGTACACCCCACAAATAAAGACGCTACAAGCACTACCAATAATACAAGTGATAATAATTTTTTCATGTTAACCCTCCATAAAAATTTTTCCGTAACCCATAAAAATAAATTTTTAAGTACATTCCTAAGTTTTTATTGGTTATGAATATTTATATTGTATTCCGATTATTTTTGTTTGTCAATATTTTTTGTTGCTTTTGTATATTTTTTAATTATTTTTAGTTTTTATATTGACATTTTTTCATCATGAGTTATACTATTCATAAGTTTTCAAAACAATAACCAACTAAATCGTAACCAATCATAACATTTCATTGGTTATACTATACAATTTTCTCTCATAATTTAAGGAGGATTCTCATGAAAACAAGAAAACTAACGACTGCACAGGCATTATTAGAATTTCTAGACAACCAATATATTGAAGTAGATGGCGTTGAAACGAAATTCGTTAAAGGTGTTATGGGTATTTTCGGTCATGGTAATGTAGTAGGACTTGGGCAAGCTCTTGATCAATATAAAGATCGAATCAAGTACTATGCAGGTAAAAATGAACAGGAAATAGCTCATGTAGCTGTTGCTTATGCAAAACAAAAAAGGAGAAAAGAAATTTTCGCCTGCACAGCTTCAATAGGACCAGGTTCTTTGAATATGGTAACAGCAGCAGGTACAGCCTCAGTCAACCGCATACCTCTTCTATTACTGCCATCAGATGCTTACTCTGACAGACAACCTGATCCAGTACTCCAACAAGTTGAGCAACAATATGATCCTTCCATTACTGCCAATGATGCTTTTCGTTCTGTCAGCAAATACTGGGATCGTATTCAACGCCCTGAACAACTGATGAGTTCAGCTATTAATGCCATCCGTGTTCTAACTAATCCAGCTGAGACTGGAGCGGTTACACTTTGCTTACCACAGGATGTTCAAGGTGAAAGTTATAATTATCCTGAATCATTCTTCAAAAAACGTGTTCATCGAATAAGAAGAATCGATATGGATGCTTATGATTTAGAACAAGTTACTGAGATCATCAAGGATAAGAAAAAACCACTAGTCATCTGCGGTGGTGGTGTTCGTTATTCTGACGCTGAAAAAGAACTGGTTGATTTCTGTGAAACTTTCAATATACCTTTTTCAGAAACACAGGCAGGTAAAGGTATTATACCTTGGAATCATTCACTTAACCTTGGTGGTGGTGGTGTTTGTGGTACTCTTGCTGCTAACCGTTTAGCAAAAGAAGCTGATGTTATCATCGCTGTTGGTACTCGTTTAAACGATTTCGTTACTTCCTCCAAATTCGCTTATCAAAACCCGGATGTAGACTTAATCACTATTAATATCAACAACGCAGATGCCTATAAGATGAATGCGACAAGTATTGTTGCCGATGCAAAAAAGGCTCTAATTAGTTTGAAAGCTGCTCTTGAAGACATCAACTATACTTCTACGTATACGAATGAGATCCATCAAGCAAAAGCTGATTGGGATCAAGAACTTGAAAAAATGGACCATGCAACTCGAGAAGATGGCTTCTGTCAAACAGCTGCTCTCTACACCATCAATCAAACCATAGACCAGAAATCCATCATAGTATCTGCTTCAGGAAGTTTACCCTCTGATTTAGAACGTGTATGGCGCCCAACGGAACCCGATACATATCATCTGGAGTATGGTTTTTCTTGTATGGGCTATGAAGTCAGCGGTGCTCTTGGAACCAAACTAGCTGAACCCTCTGTAGAGAGCTATTGTTTTGTGGGTGATGGTGGATTTCTAATGGGACATTCAGATTTATTCACCTCCCTACAGGAAGATCAGAAAATCAATGTACTCTTATTTGATAATAATGGTCATCAATGTATTCATAATCTTCAACGTTCACAGGGCATTAATACTTTTGGAACGGAGTTCCGATATCGGGATGAATCAGGAAATGCACTCCTAGGAGATTATACAACTATTGATTTTGCTAAAATAGCTGAGGGCTATGGCGCAGTTTCTTATAGAGTAACCAATCGTGAAGAATTAATTGTAGCCCTTAATGATGCTAAGAAACAAACAAAATCCACTCTCATTGATATTAAGGTATTACCAGGTACGATGACAGGAGGATTTGAACATTTCTGGCGTGTTGGAACAGCTCAAGTAGCTGATGACCCTAAAGTTGAACAAGCTGCAATTGAAATGAATAAAAAGGTAAGCACACGATGTTTCCCTTATTAAAACAACTTGAAGTATTTCAAAAAAATTACCATATGTGAGGAGATAGTATAATGAGAAAGACTGGAAGTAAAATGGATTTATCCAAACACTTTATTAAACTTGGATGTGCTCCAATTAACTGGACAAACGATGATCTACCTGAACTTGGAGGCGAGCTTACCTTCCAACAATGCTTAAGCGAAATGGCTTTAGCTGGATTTAGCGGTAGCGAAATAGGAAACAAATACCCAACGGATATTGAGACTTTAGCTTATGAATGTGATATTAGGAATATGCAAATATGTAACCAATGGTTCAGCTGCGAATTTACTACTCAGCCAGAAGAAGAGACTTTACAGCGTTTTGAAGAATTAACGGACTTCTTATACGCTTTAGGTGCACGAGTTGTTGGTGTTTGTGAAACTGGACAAACAATACAAGGGGATATTACGAAGAAAATGTTTGATGATGCTCCTGTATTAACTGAAGAACAATTTGATAAAATTGCAGCTGGTCTGAACAAAATGGGTGAGATAGCTCAGCGTAAAGGGATGAAAATAGGATACCATTACCACATGGGTACAGGTGTACAATCCATGGAAGAGTTCGATAAATTAATGTCTAAAGTCGATAAAAGTCTTGTTGGAGTTCTATATGATACTGGTCATGCTACTTTCGCAGGCGAGGATGCAGTTGAAGTTCTTCGTAAGTACATTGACCAAGTCGTACATATCCATTTCAAGGATGTACGAAGCCATATTCTCCAACGTGTTAAAGATAAAAAACTTAGCTTCTTACAAGCTGTTAAAGAAGGTATCTATACAGTGCCAGGTGATGGCGATATGGTTGACTGGGACAGTATTTTTGAGATTATCAGTGCCAGCAACTATCAAGGGTGGATTGTTATTGAAGCAGAGCAGGACCCAGCTATAGCCAACCCACTTGAATATGCGAAGAAAGCCAGAACATTCATTACTGAAAAAACTGGGCTTTAATCAAAGCTTGTAATGTTAGAAAGGTATAAGCCTCTCTCATCTAACATTATTAGGGGGAGCATTACTGATATGCTCCCCTTTTTAAAAATATCAAAAAGTAAGTAAATATAACTTGCCATAACATCATTCATATGCTAATATAACCAATAAGAATTGGAGGTTCATTATGAAACTAAAACAACCCAACGATTTTTCAAATGGAACAAATAAAATAGTTGATATAACAGGTCCTTTTCGTGACTACCTCATGGACTTTGAAATTCTAAAGCTTAATGCCGGAGATACTTATACCAATGACCAACCATTAGAAAGGGCTTACCTTATTATCTATGGCGGCATCCAAGTGACTTTTAATGGTCAAACCGAGACAATGTATAGGGAGAACTATTATGATCATAATCCTGTTACCTTACAATTGGCTCCAAATACTTCTGTCGATATAACCTGTACTACTGATAATACAGAAATTGCTATCTTTAAAACGGAGAACCCTGATATGACACACAATGTGCTTCGTCGTGCTGAAGATACTGTTGTAGAAGAACGTGGTAAAGGATTCATGAATGAAGCAGGAACTAGAATTACTAGAACTATTATTGATAAATCCATTGATCCACTTTCCAACTTGATGTTAGGGGAAGATATGCACTATCCTGGTAAATGGGCTGGTTTTCCTTCTCATCACCATGAGCAGCCTGAAATTTATTTTTACAAGTTTCACCCAGTGAATAAAAAAGGATTTGGTTTATTGAAGCTTGGTGATGACGCTGTTCTACTGGAAGAAAATGACACAGTTTTAATACCTCCAAATATGGATCATCCCCAAGTAGCAGCACCAGGATATGCCATGTACTTCATTTTTGCCATTAGACATCTCGAAGGGAATCCTTATATCAAACCTACATTTGTTGAAGAACATCTATGGGTAGAACAACCCGATGCCAAACTTTGGCCTGATCATTAACCATACTAAAAGTTAGAGGAGTTAGTAATATGTTTGCAATACAGCGTTCAGAAGAAATAATAAGATTACTTGAGAAGGAAGGGATTGTCCATGTTAATGATTTGGTTAGGCGTTTTAACGTCAGCGACGTGACAATACGTAAAGATTTAAATAAGCTACAAAGCCAAGGATTGATCACTAAAACCCATGGAGGCGCTGTGTTGAATTCGGAAGTTAGTTCACCGTCCATCATTACACCTTCTACCATTATAACCAATACCAATACACTTAAAGATAATTTGGCACAGGCCGCCTATCAATATATTCAAAAAGGCGATACCATCTTCTTAGGTTCAGGCTATACATGCGCTTCCCTTGCCAATCATATTCAACGGAGTGATGATATATCCATCATTACTAATAACTTGGAAGCAGCTTTGATACTCAAAGATAAATGTAGAACCCTCATTCTTATTGGAGGTGAGGTTGTTGTATACGGCAATTATGCCTTTACAACCAACAACCAGATTCGTGAATACTTACAAACCTTCAATATAAATAAAGCCATTACCAGTTCTTCTGCTATCGACAAGAACTTTGGTGTTTCTGTATCAACAGAAGTCAGCAACCAAATCATTCAAGCAGTCACTGATGTTGCCTTCTCATGGTATCTCCTGGTCGATCAATCCAAATTCAATCAGGTATCCCCCTATAAAGTGGCTGATGTTGCCTCAGTCGATACCATTCTAACGGATAAACTTCTTGAAGGTTATGAATCCTTTACTAATATTCAAATCATATAAACAAGAGCAGGTAAAACCTGCCCTTGTTTTGGTATATATCCTATGAATCAGCTTAATCATATCTTGATATTCTAATTCATTTCAAGTCATGATAACCTACTGTATAACTTTTATATATAGATGAATTCCTTATGCTTTTATTTTTAAAGTATGAATTTCAAATGGTTTAAATTGCAAAGCTACCTTATTGTTATCGTCAATAGTCAAATTTTTGTCATATTCTTCCATGAAATTAACAAGTTCTATCCTTTTAACTAGCCAATCAAATTGAATATTGGCATTGGTAGATTGACCATTGTTTTCATATAAACGAACAATCATACTATCATCATATTCTGCTTTCTTAACTGCTTCAATGACGATGTTTTCAGCATCAATTTGTATGAAGGATTTAGTCTTTTGTAGTATAGATTGACTTGACTCTACTTTCATTTTTCTTAGTGGTATATTCAATTCATAAGCAACCTTACTAACTTCACCTTTAACATGATCACCTAGATGTGGGTATAAGGAATAAGTAAATTCATGCTTACCCTGATCTGCTGATTCCCCAGGATACTGAGTACTTCTTAATAAGTTTAAGTCCATCGTGTTTTCATGAACACGATAGCCATACTTACTATCATTCATAAGGGCAACACCATAATCTCTTTGAGATAAATCAACGAATTTATGTGCAGCCACCTCATACTTTGCCATATCCCAAGTGGTATTATTGTGAGTAGGTCGCTTAATGGTACCAAACTGTATGTCACAAGTTGCTTCTTTTGCGTAGATATCGACAGGAAAAGAGGTCCTGAGCATTTTACTCTCTTCATACCAATTCACTTGTGTATGGAAATCAATTCGATAACTACCTTTCGTTAAAACTACATCTTGAATCAGTTTGGATTCATCATAGGTATAAGTCTGTCGTACAATAACTTTTGGTCCATCAATATAAGCTTTTCTTTCTACTAACTCAAATCTTTCTGATGTCTTATTATAATAGTCAAAAGGTATATCCCAAGCATTTCCCTCATCCACATAAACAGTGAGTTCATTTGCTGTTGCCATAGGAGCAAGAACTTCTTTATTATTGACTTTATCAAAAATAGATTGGATTGTTCCATTCTCATTGAAAGCAATCTTCAACTTATCATTAGCCATGAAACACTCATCTACATGTAAATCATCAGAGACACCTGTTTGGTTAATGTTTTGTTCAATCACGGTATAGCCCATAGGAGGTATAATGACATTAAACCATTTCCCCTCAACATCAATCCATTCTTTCCTCTCCCAGGATAGTGAATTGCTAATGAAATAAGGTGACTGGTAGTTACTAGCATCAACATGATGAACTAATGCTTCATAAACTTCTTTGATCATTGCTTCAGTTTCCTTTAACATAAGTTCATAACGATCTACTGACTCATCATATACACGCTTGATCGAAGAACCTGGTAGAATATCGTGGAATTGATAGAGGAGGACTTCTTTCCAAAGCTTTTCGAGCTTTTCTTGTGGATAACTAAAACCCTCATATTGACTTGCAAGGGACGCCACATATTCTAATTCTCTAAGAGCATATTCCATTTTTCTATTATACCACTTGTTCCTTCCATGGGTGGTTAGAGTTCCTCGGTGTTTTTCAAGATATAGCTCACCGCACCAAGTTTGATAGCTGCCCTGATTTTTCTCAATTCTTTCAAAGAAGTCAATAGAAAATTCTTGTTTAACAGGCGCAATTCCAGCAAGATTCTTTATACGCTTTAGCCTTTCTAGATGTTCAGCACCAGGACCTCCTCCACCATCTCCAATACCATATAGCATAAGGCAGTAATCAGAAACCCCTTTATCCTTAAATGATTTTTCTGCTTTATCAATTGCATCTGGTTTAGCAGAACTGTTATAGGTACCTTCTGGTGGCATGTGGGCTAAAACCTTTGATCCATCAATACCTTCCCATACAAAAGTGTGATGTGGAAATTGATTAGTACTATTCCATGACAATTTGATAGTCATAAAGTAATCAATACCGGATTTTTTCATAATTTGGGGCAAAGCACCTGTATAGCCAAAAACATCTGGTAACCATAAGACCTTCATATCTTGATCAAATTCTTCTCTGAAAAATTTTTTTCCATATAGAAATTGTCTTACTAGAGCTTCTCCACCAGATACGTTAGTATCAGGCTCTACCCACATACCACCTTGTACCTCCCATCTACCTTCTTTTATACGTTCTTTCATCTTATTATATAATAATGGATATCCATCCTTCATCCATTGATATAACTGAGGTTGACTTGCACCAAATATGTAGTCTGGATAACGCTCCATCAATTCTATGACAGTAGAAAAAGTACGTCCACCTTTGCGAATTGTTTCTCTTATTGGCCATAGCCAAGCAAGGTCAATATGAGCATGTCCGATACCACTAACAGTTAAGGAAGGATCTCCACTTTGTTTATCAAGTTCAGGTTTCATTATTTTTCTTGCCTTAATAGCTTCTTCTTCCGTATAATCTTTCATACTTAACTTTGCCTCATATAAGGCATATAAAATTCTGGAATACCTTGCAGAATCTTTTGGAAGACTCTCCATTAAGCTGGCAAGAACCTCAACGTCATAATATAGTGATCGCATCTCTTCATGACATATAGCTATATCTGCATTTTCTAATGTACCTTTTTTACTATATCGACCAAAAAGGTCATTACACCCTGTTTCCAACCAGATATCTACTTTTTCATTTCCTTCTGATTCATTAACAAATTGTAATACTCTTTTACCTGGACGACCTAAACTAAAATCAAACGAAGAGCTAATATTGGTTAAACCGCGTATCGGACACCCCTGCTCATCAAACAAACACCCCTCACCGTTTACATCTATAAGCAATACTAACTTTTTACCTTTTGCTTCAGCTGGAGCTTCTCCTGTAAGGTGAAACCAACCACAGTCCCAAAGCTTCCCCCATGTTTCACCTTTTTTGATAACTTTCATTTCACCTGTGCATTTATTTTTAAAGGAAACTGGCTCTGGTGTTACCCACACTGTAGCTTCAAGTTCAGCTATAGGTGTATAAATATGAGGTGCGATAGCATCTTTAAAATGATTAACCTGTTGATACATACCTTCTATATTATATGGCATTATCCCTTCCTCCTTGCTTTATCAACGAAATGATTTGTTTTCATACTTATGTTTCCATTATAATAGCAAGAAGGAGATAATCAAATAGCTTAAGTAGACTATTTTTTAATATTTTTGGACCATAACAATGATACCCTTTTCTCTCGTTAGCTTTATTCACTGATAATCAAAAAATCCCCATTACGCATAAGAGGTCCACTTTTACGTAATGGGTGTATAAAAAATTACTTTATAGGAATATAGACATCTACTTCAAAGCCATCATCAGTAAATCTTTCATCATATAGTTCAAAATCTGGAGCTGCTTCTTGGTCATATGGAGAAATTGAATAAGGAGACGAAATGCCTAACTGTGTATAACCCGATTGTGGTAACCAGGTACTAAAAAAATAATCCCACACCTGCCCTAAGCTACTACCGATTTCAGCTTTGCTATTTCCTCTTGCAGTAAAGACAGCATATTTTGAAAGAGGTATTGACCTACCGACCATTCCTTCTGGAATCTCTGCTAAGCTATTGACTTCTTTACAGATAATATATGAAAAATTGCCTTCTTTGTCATAATCCATATTGACACCTAATGTTGCTTCTGGACTTATTGGGTTAGGTATTTTATCACCTAACTTCTCTGTAACATACCTGTTCCAAAGTTCCTTAATTGATAAAGTAAACTCACTGTCATCAAAACTAGTCCTGAGTTCTATACCGATAAGTTTTATTTCATCCATCTCTATAACTCTAGGCTCCATTGAATTCCCTCCTGTATATTTTTTTAATTTCATTCGAGACAAATTGATCTTTTGAAAAACAACAATATGCTTCTTATTCTTTCTATACATACTTGGAGTAACTCCAAACAATTTAGTAAAAGCTCTGGTAAAGGACTCTGCTGATTCATATTGATACTTAAATGCAATATCGATAATCTTATCATTTGCAGAAATCAATTCATAAGCTGCAAAAGCCAATCTCCGCTTCCGTATATATTCCTTTAAAGCAATAGAATTAACCCTGCTAAACACGTTATGAAAATACGAAAGTGAATAATACGCTTGTGCTGCTATCTCTTTTAGTGATAATGTTTCTGTTAGATTTTCCTCAATGAAATCTATAGATCTTTGAATTCTTCCATAAACATCCATTACCAATCCCTCCTACCTAGGCGCCTATCATTATAATAACATGGTCAAAGGTATAAAACTTGATATTTTATACTAAAAAAAGAGAAACATCCAACCTTTAAGGTAAATATTTCTCTATCAGATATATAATTAAGCAGATACATTTGTCATCTACACTAGTTTATCTTTAATATCATCGTGCAAAACTAATCAATAACTAAAGACTGCATCACTGTTTTGTATAATGTAGGATAACAATGCCTTCTTCAACAAAGTAATTTTCTAAATGTAATGGAATCTGTGGATTATTGTCCAAGAAGAGAGGTCGCCCTTTTCCAAGTACCGTTGGTATAATGGCAACCATATACTCATCAATAACATTCGCTTTGATAAATTGATCAATTAATAAACCACCACCAAAGAGGTAAATATCTTTTCCTTGTTCTTTCTGCTCATTTTTTATACACTCTACAACATTACCGCTGATGAACTTAACATTATCAAAATTTTCTTTTTGCTTATGAGTTACAATGTAAATTTCTTTATTCTTAAACGGCTCAATATCACAGTCATCATATGATTTTTTTCCCATGACCATTGTATCAACTCGATCTAAGAATTTCCCAAAGCTAAATTTCTCTTCTGTATCTAAATGATTATTACCATCACCATGTATCCAGTCGTATTTACCTTCTTCTGTTGCAATATAGCCATCCAGACTCATAGCTAGATTTAAAATGATCTTCCGCTTCATCCTGTTACCTCCTTGTATAACAACCTTATTATTTATAATATAATAATCATATAATTATTATACATACTATTCATGACACCTATCTGTCAAGAATAGTAGTAGGTCGTTACTGGATACAATCTTTGACCCTCCATAAGGCCTTATGGTATAATTTCAAATAACATGCATATAAACATAGCTGTACCAATCAAATGGTATGATGATGATTTTAGAGGGGTTATAAAATGAAAAAGTTATTTATGTGGACAGGGGATACCCCTGATTTCCATTTGCTTTCCTTAGAACATATTGCAGGTTTGATGAGTCTCTTAGCTATCTATTTTATTATTGTACATAAACGTGAGAATATTAGATCCAATCAAAGATTGAATACATATCTGCAGGTCATTGCAGGAGCTCTAATGATTATACAAGAGATTGCTTTAAACATATGGCGATATCAAATGGGTCTATGGTCTTTAGCATCTTCTCTGCCTCTTCATTTATGTAGCCTCGCTCTCATGATTGGTCCCTTCCTCTATATAACAAAGAGCCAGAAGTTATTTGATCTTCTTTACTATTGGAGCTTTGGTGCATTTGTGGCTATACTAACACCAGATATTGGTACTACAGGATTTCCATCTTTTAGGTACTATCAATTCTTCTTATCACATGGGTTGATACTCTTTCAAGTTATCTATATGATGACAGTACTTGGCATGCGCCCAAGTACTAAATCTTTAAAAACTACGCTAATCTATACAAACATTATTATGTTAACCATCGGTATGATCAACTTTATGGTCGGTGGTAATTACTTTTTCATAGCAAGAAAGCCAGAAACAGCTTCCTTTATGGATTTACTCGGTCCTTGGCCGGTTTATATTATTTTTATGGAGTTAATAGCATGGGGGATATTTATGTTGATGTATTTACCATTTAGAAGAAGGAATGTTGCTAAGAGTTCTGTTGATGTTTAATTGATATTCATTAATAACGCCGTGGACGTCATCTCAGATAAAAACCACTTAATCTATCGTTATAGATCAAGTGGTTTTATTACTATTAGCAAAAGAGAGTAAGAACTATAAACAAAGAAGTTCACTTGCATTTTTATATAAAATATGTTCTCTGGCTTCTTCATCATTCTCAGTGGCTAATAGTACTCTAGAAAGTGTCAAAGCTTGTGGAAGAGCTGGCCAATCAGATCCAAAAAGTAATCTTTCATAACCTACTTCATCAATTAAATATCTGATACTAGCAGCAGATTGGCAAGATAACTCAGCATAACTTCCCGGAAACTCCTTTAGGTACTTTGCAACAAGCTGATATTCTGAAATGCCGCTATGACCGAATACAAACTTAAAATCTTTTGGTAGATGTTCCAGTAGATTGCCGAAAAATTCTACTCTTGAAGAATTTAATAATTTCCACATTAATTTTGAAGTATTCTCCCGTTTAATATGCGTTAATGAACCAGTATGTATTAAAACTGGAAAATCAGCTTCATAGCAAGCCTTAAAAAGATCTATAAGAGGTTTATAATCATCTTTTAATTCCATTTCTGTTATTTTAAGCTTCATTCCCTTGAACCCTAACTTTTTATAATTGTTTATTTTCGTTTCTGCTTCAGGATCATGAGGATGAACTGAACAGAATGCCATAAATTGATTGGGATATTCTTTTACTAGCTTTAACGCTTCCATTGAACAATCGGATTTCTTAGTACTTAATGGAAGTACAACATTACATCTTATCTTATTTTCTTGCTGTGACCTAAAACAGTTCTCATAGGTACCACCATTAGCCATATCCTTTAGAATGTTATAACCATTAAGTGAAAACTTAACAATAGCTCCTAATCCCTTTCTTTTTTCATTCGAATCAATTTTTGTCCAATATGGTACTGATAAATCCATATTCTCTATATCAGGAAGGGTTTTATATATTAACTGATTACCTATTGTTTTTGGGTCAACAGATTTGAGAGGTAGTACATTGGACATATGGGTATGAAAATCGATGATATCTAGATCCCCATCATAATCAATCACAAAATCTCCATGTTCATTTAATTTTAAGTACTTTTCAAGCTTAATGAATTCTTGTTTTGTCATACATATGCCTCCATTCATTAATTATATGCTATTTCTTAAAACTATCGAATAAAATATCAAAAATCCCCGTTACTACTTCTTGAATATCATCCTCTTCACCAAATTCGTAGTTTTCCAAATTCACTGTACAGGATGTTATAATATAGGATGCCATTTTAATATCTAGATCCTTTTTCAACTCACCTTTTTGAATATAAGACATAAGAACTTTTTCAAGTAATCTATAACTTTTGGGTATTTCATTTTTTAGGACTTGTTTTCTAACCTCCTGGGGGCACTCATTCATAAATTTATCTTTTAACTGGATAAGATGAGCATCTTCATCCTCAAACTCTTTAGCTTCTTTCAACATTTTTCGTAAATACTGACTAAAGCTTAATTCTTCTATATATTGTTGCATTTTTTCAAGTAGATCTTTTTTTCTGTCACCTATCTGGCTAAAAGTGTAGGTATATAAATCATCTTTATTGTCAAAATATTGATAAAAACTTCCCTTTGGTATGCCCGCCCCACCTACAATGCTATCAATAGTCACTTTATTATAATGCTTCTTAGAAAACTCCATGATTGCTGATTCAATAATTCTATTTCGCTTCTCTTCTGATAAATTAAAAAAAGTATCTTTTGGCATATCTATTTCCTCCAACTCTTACTAATTGCTTATATGATTATTCTTACTTAATTCCAACTTAATCCATCGTCTAACTTCAAGTACATATAGAACTGTAGCCCACCAATAAGCAACATTATTAAAACCAGTGGTAAGACTTTTACCTTTCCCCATCATATAGAATTCAATTAGATGAATACTACTATAAAGAATAAAAATCATCGTTAGATACCTGGTTCTCTTATCCAATGCTATCAATGCAAATATACCGATAACACTTCCAACAATTACACCTAAGCTTAACACATTCACATCATTGGTTAATTGCCATATAAGGATGGATACACTTAAGTATATCAAAAACCCAGTCAAGAAGACTAATATTTTCTTTTTAGCAGTTTCTTTTATGGATAAATATTTATAAAAATATATCCATGTAATGATGAGGAATACCATTGAAAATGATTTAATGGCACTCATAATCATAAGCACTTGATCACTCATCAACTCATCTATACCAATTTCTATGATATCTGAATGATTTACAAAATAAATGATGCCCATACAAAAGGAAATCACAACCGTAAAATAGGTTAAGCCATAAAACAACTGGAATTTCTTAAAGTATCTATTTGTTTTTTTATTTGAGCTAAAGAAGCCCCAAAAAGCTATCATACTTCCTGTGAAGAATAAAATTGCTTCCATACTCATATCCAAAAGACCTGTTTGCTTTGTCGTTGATAAACCAATGTAACCAATACCTGCAATAATTGTTGCTATTAAAATATCTTTCCAATATAGGTCGATCCCTCTTTTCATCCTAACTACCTCCTAATAAATTCTTAGAATCATTATATGACTATTAGTCATATGACTTGTAGTCATAATATCATTTATACCACTTCTTGTCAATATACATTCAACACCTTTTTCAAACCTTTTGGAGCATATCTATTTCACACTCTTTAAATAGACACAAAAAATCACTGATACCTTTAGTATCAGTGATTTTATATACAAATACTTGACTAATTATATTCTGTTCATCTAACGATCTTCTATCATAGCCAAACCAATTTCTGATCTGGTTGCCTTTTCTTGAAATAAAATTTCTTTAGTGTATGGCTCCGGCAACTCGATACCTAATGCTTCTGTTAACACTTCATCAATAGTCTTGACATAAATAAATGTCAATTGGCTTCTAACTTCTTGTGGGACGTCTTCGATGTCACGCTTATTATCCTGTGGAAGGATAATCTTCTTAATACCAGAACGATGAGCAGCAATGACTTTCTCTTTAATACCACCAACTGGTAAGACCGCACCTCTTAAAGATACTTCACCAGTCATTGCAAGTTTAGCTTCTACAGGTCGATTACTTACCAATGATGCGATAGCCGTTAGCATGGTTATACCTGCAGATGGACCATCTTTAGGTGTTGCTCCTGCTGGTACATGAACATGCAAGTCCATCTTAGCGAAATCTGCTGGTGTCATATAAGTATATAATCGAGATTTAATTAAACTGAGTGAAATACGAACTGATTCTTTCATCACATCTCCTAATTGACCTGTCACCATTAAATTCCCCTTACCTGGAATAAATGCTGACTCAATATAAAGAATATCACCACCGACCGGTGTCCACGCTAACCCTGTTACGACACCTGGTAAGTTTCTTTCCTCCACTTTATCATATCGAACGATCTCATGACCGAGTAAAGAGGTTAGCATATTTTCTCGAATACGATAAGGTGCTTCTACTTTTCCAGTTACAATTTTCTCTGAGCTCACTCGCACCAACTTGTCAAGTTGCCTCTTAAGATTTCTAACCCCTGCTTCTCTGGTGTATTTATCGATAATTGCTTTAAAAGCATTGTCACTTAACTTAATATCTTCTTCTGTTAATCCATGTTCTTCTAAGCTGATTCTAAATAGATGATCGACAGCAATATGAAATTTTTCAACAGATGTGTAACTACCAATTTGAATAATTTCCATTCTGTCTTTTAAAGGTCCTGGAATGCTTCTTAAGTCATTCGCTGTTGCTATGAAGAATACATCACTCAAATCATATGGAGCATCCAAATAATGATCATTAAAGGTATTGTTTTGTTCAGGGTCCAGAACTTCTAACAATGCAGCAGCAGGATCTCCGCTTACTGAAGCCATTAATTTATCAACTTCGTCTAAGACAAACACGGGATTCCTTGTACCCGTACGTTTCATGCCTTGAATAATCTTTCCTGGCATTGCCCCAATATAAGTTCTTCTATGACCTCTAATTTCAGCCTCATCTCTTACTCCACCTAAGCTGATTCGAACGTACTCACGATTTAATGCTTCTGCAATACTCTTTGCTAAACTAGTTTTACCCGTCCCTGGTGGGCCTACTAATAATAATATAGATCCTTGCTTATTTTTCTTTAATTTCATCACAGTTAGGTGTTGAATAATTCTTTCTTTAACTTTGTCTAACCCATAATGTCTTTCATTTAGTGCCTTTGACGCATCCTCAATATCAATATCTTTTGGTTCTTCTTGATGCCATGGTAAAGATAGAATCAAGTCTAAATAACTCTTGATGACATTACTTTCTGCATTATTAAAACCCATGCTATCTAATTTGTCGACCTCTTCCAAAGCAATTTCTTCAATAGCTTCAGGTAGTTTAGCATCATCAATTTTGGTTCTATAGTCCTTTTTTCTCCCCTTACCATCTGTTTCATTCAATTCTTCTTGTATTGACTTCAGTTGTTCTCTTAAAAGTCGCTCTCTATATACTTTATTCATAGAATCCGAAAACTTAGAATTCATTTCAACTTGTAATTTTAACTGTTCTTTTCTTTCAATCATAATGTCAAGAAATCTTAAGCTTTTCTTTCTTAGAGACGTCATTTCCAGTACATTTTGCTTTTCTTCAATAGATAAGTTCAAAAATGGCATCAAAGCTGCAATGAGTTCATTTATGCTTTCTAATTCTGAAAGGTAATTGACGAAACCTTCAGCCCCTGGAATAGATCGACTCATTTCCTCAGTCATATTTTTAACATATTGAATCATTTCCTGTTCAGATTTTGAATCCATATCGACTAAATCAACCAGAGGTTCATAAGTTCCTATAAAACTGCTACCATCTAATTCGATGTCTAAAATTTTAATACGTTCAATAACATCCAAACTTAATCTATAACCATTGGCTTCTCTTTCAACTTCAGTTACTTTGATAAGATTTCCAACCTGATAAAAATCATCTTTATCATAGATATTTTTATCATCATGATCTTTCAATGTTATCGCAATGGCATATCCACCATTTTCCTCAATTGTATTTTGTAATGATAAATCATAGTGCCTGTCAGCATTGATCTTCAATTGTCCCTTACTAAATAAAACCATATCTTTTAACGGCATAATAACATGTTTTTTCATAGTGACCTCCTAACTTGCAGGTTATGCAACATCTAATGTTTTCTCAAATACAAGTTGTTCTGAGATATCATTTAATAGACTCTTTAGAACATTAACTGAATTCTTGTAAAGTTGCCATCCAAAAGCCTCTAATTGAGGTTTTAATACGTAATGCTCTATAAAAACTTTTATGAAGGCAAATACGATAACCACCATAGCACCTTGGTGAACGATAAAGTCTCCATGGCTGATCTCAGATATGACTAATACTAAAAGCACTGATAGTATGATTTCTAAAAAATTCATAAAACCATGAACATGGCTGAATATACTGGATAAAACCTTTTGCTTCTTTATTTCTAAGTGACTCTTAGATTGAAAGGAATGATACTCACCCTTTTTTATTTTCTTGCATAAACTACATTGTTTTTTTACTTTTTGATCAACAACATGCTCCTTATATTCATTAAGTTTCTCCTGTGCATCTTTGAATGCCCAAGAAATATTGTATTGCTCTCTATTTTCATAAATATCATCAAATTGCTCAAAAAATTGATTCATTAATTTCAATTCCCCTCCACATATTTAGAAATGTAATTAGTTTTGTTTAACCTAACTTTCTGGTTAAAAAAATTGATTACTCAATTTTCATTAAAATTTCTATTAACTTCTTAATGTCTTCCTCATCAAGCCGCTCAATCAGCTCACCGGCTAGAAAATCATTAGTCATAAGATTCAAATCTGCGATCTTCTGGCCTTTATCCGAAAGTTTTAAATAATATACTCTTCCATCTGCTGGACAGCTTTGCTTATAGACTAAATCCATTTTAATGAATTTTTTAACCATCTCAGTAACTGTAGGTTTAGATAGATTGAGCGTATCTGCTAATTGGCTGGTTGTAATACCACAAGCATTATTTAAGCTTTTTAAATATTCCATTTGCTTTAAACTTAACTCTGAAAGGTTTAAGTCATTCAGCAACGTTAAATAGCACTCGCCTTTTAATTGTGTTAATTTTGCTATTCCAATATTTAGCCTATCTCTTAATTCCATCATACACCTCTTAGTTAGTTCGTATTTACCTAACAATATTACACTTCTTTTTAGGAGTTGTCAAGTTTTTATATCAAAAATTCCCTCGAACCTTAATTTGAGGGAATTTTTGAATAAGTTCTGACCTGCACTCTAAAAACAATTCATTAATATCTATCCATTGATTACATGGATACTTGTCTATATTGTTGTAAAAATTAACTAGACAGTGATCAAAAAGATAGAATTCGATCAGTACAATCAAATCCTATCTCCTATTTATAACATGTATGCTTTAATGAGTTGCGTATCAATAAAATGCACACTAATTTCTATTAATCAAACTACCTAAATAACTCTAATAAATATTCGTGATGGCACTTTTCCTTTATACGAAATTCATTAAAGTATTTATCTTCCATAGGTATCCACTTTTTCTCAAAGTTTTTATACATCTCTAAGCCATCTCGTCTTATGATTCTTTCTTTCTGATTATCTGATTCAACGTTACAAAATAATTTCACATCATATATACTATCATATAATGGATGAAGGGAATAACTTCCTTCAACTATCAAAACTTTATTTGTATTCACTGCAATTTCATTCTTATAATTCATTATTTTGCAGCTAAAGACTCTATATTTAAAAGAGTCAACGTTTTTAATAACCTTTAATGCAACCTCCTGATAGAATCTCTCATAATGAATATTTCCACCAGGCTGACTCAAACGCTCTTTACTCCTTAAAGACGGCGGTAAAAAGAAATCATCCATCTGGATAACAACTCCATCAAAAAATTCTGATAATACCTGTGCTAAAGTTGTCTTTCCCGAGCCGCAAGGACCATCAATTCCAACAACAACTTTCTCATTCATCTTTAGTTTACTATGGATTCTTATTATAGCTGCTAATATCCTCATATATTTTTCTGATACAACACGGTATGCTGGTTTGTAAAGTACCCTATACTTTTCTGAATGTCTCAATAACGGTAAGCCTCTTTTCTCCCATTGCTCTAAAAAAGAATCAATCTCCCTTACTGAAAAAGGCAATTTGCCTTCAGAACAAATACGTCTTGACTCATTAACCCTCTCATAAAAATTATCTAAAGTTCCACTTACAACTTCTGCACTTTTAAGGAAAACTTCCCCAAAAATTTCTGGTGATATTCCAGATTTTTTTGCAGCACCTATGTTAAATCGAGCATATCCACCTCCGATACTTTCAAAAATCTCATCTTCATTTTCCTCAACATTCTCCCATTCTTTCATAAGCAGCTTATAACTGGCTTCTTTATTTTCAATTAAATGTCCACACCCAAATTCACTTTGATAAATAAGCTTTAGAGCATCTTGGACTTCCATCTCAGGATACCTAATTAAATTTTTCTTAAGTACTCTATATGTATAACTCATGTTTAATATAATTCCCCCCTAATATAATGGTTTTTGTCATAAGTGAACACTTGTGCGCTATTACTATCTTCCCTGCCATTATTCTTGATCTGTAAGAGCCGATAAACTACTGATCATATTCTCCATAAATTTGTTATTCCCCATAACATCACCCTTACTTTGCACCCAGATTCTATAAATTGAGCATTCATAGTCGTATTACCATACTCAGGTGGCTTTACGTTCATCATTGCTGTAACATATTTACAATACTCATTCCTTCATCCATATCATCAACCTCTATATCAATTACAACGGAGATTTTTATTTTATCTTCTTTTAATTCTTTAGCTGCATTCAAGCTTAATCATCTTAAAAACAATACCCTCCACGTTTGGTCTATTAATTGTAAATTCTATTAGCAAAAAGTATATTAACAATTACTCAAGTATAAATGAAGCTACTTTGAAAATACTATTTTGAATGTTTGATCATTAACTTCTCTTCTAACAACTTTGAAGCCAGCTTTCCTACCAAGATCAGCATAATAGTCTATACTTTGCTCTTTATTTTCCCAGAGCACACCATAGCCAGTTTCGATTGATTTAATTGGTGTTTCAACTCTAAGTTTTACTACAAATATGTCTTTGTCACCATTGTTGTACTTAGGTATAGTAGTATCCCACATAACGAACTGACCATCCTCTTTCAAAACCCTATAAATCTCTTTAAATACCGTTGCATGATCTTTACTATCAATATACATTAGTGTAAAAAATGATGTGGCAGTATCAAAAGATTCATCTAAAAAAAGTAGTTCTCTAGAATCCATGACAATTTTCACGGGACCTTCGGCCGCCTCTTCCAGTTCCCCTCTATTAGGATCTATAGATACTACTCTACTACCATAGCACAAACCTATGATTCCCTCTCCTCCACCTCCAATATCCAGTATCATATTTCCTTTAAAATCTCCGTCTAAAGTTACTTCTTGATTCATAATAAAATGCATTCTTTCTTCGTGACGCATAGTTACTCCTCCTTAGGTAAAATAAAATTATTATAAACGTTCTTTTGATTAGTAGAGCATATCAACTAACTCTCATTATCTCTTCCAGATAACAGTTCTCTTAGTTGTATTCCAACTCCAGTAAAGTCATAAATTGATATAAGTTGATCAGTGATACCAAATGCTTCGCCTCTCATAGGGATCTAGCTACCATTTCCTATAAAGGTAATGGTTGTATAATCTAAAACATATCTAAATCAGTATCATGAAGCATATTATACTCTGAACTTAGAAAATATTCATAAAATTAGATTTTTAATAAAATGTTTCATGACAAGCTCCCCTCTCAAAACTAATTAGTTAGTACTAACTAATTATATACAACTAACTATTTTTTGTCAATACCGGAAACAAAGGGATGGTTCTACTGTATCCAAACTGCTTTGATGATATATTATATTTCAGGTGAAATAATGGCAAAAATATGTAGATAAAAAATCAACACAAGTATATCATGTTATATTGAGGGGTATAAACAGGCAAATAATATTTCAAGCCAATTATGAATAGGTAATAGTGAATAGCATCCATAAATACGATGGCATATTTTTCAGTAAGGGGTCTATTTTGCCATACTTACTGTAGCCAAGTTCGTTTTCAAGTTCTCTTTCGAGCAGACCTTGAATCATATCTCCAAGTAGATCTTTGATCGTATCAGATCTTTGATCGTATCAGATCTTTGATCGTATCAGATCTTTGATCGTATCATGTGCATCCTGGGTTGTTTTAGGTTGATATTCTGCAATGAGTTGTTGATTAATGCTTCTCGTTCTGGTGATCGTTTTTTTCTTGCCATAAAAAATCCTCCTAGATTATATTTATTTTATCATTAATCTAGAAGGATTGCTAATTACACAAAATTATTTACAGACTCTTGATTATATTTCAAGAATTTCTTGCTATTTCTTCGACGTGTTTCCACATACCATATCATATAGTAATTCTTATTTCTATTCCTTTTCAGGTCTTTTTTAACGTAATTTTCGTATTTTACTAAAAGAATAGAAATCACAAAACGGCTTAAACACTAGTAAAATCAAAAGTTTTGACGACAAAGTCGTACTACTGTCTCCACATGTGGGGTTTGAGGGAACATGTCCACACACTGCGCTTTTTCTAATACATAACCGTTCTCTAATAGCACCTCTAAATCTCTCGCTAAAGACGTTGGCTTACATGAAACATAAACTAATTCTTTGGCACCAAAGTCAATAATTTTCTTCAATGCCTTTGGATGTATGCCATCACGTGGTGGGTCTAGAATGATAATATCAGGTTTATCTTTTAATTGATCAATCGCTTTTAAGACATCACCTGCGATGAACTCACAGTTGGTTAGTCCATTACGTTCAGCATTCATCTTAGCAGCTTCTACAGCTTCTTCAACAATCTCGATACCCATTACTTTCTTAGCAATTGGTGACATGATTTGAGCGATAGTTCCTGTACCACAATAAAGGTCAAAGATAGTCTTATCTTTTCCTTCACCTACAAACTCTCTAACTTTAGAATAAAGAACTTCTGCCCCTAATGAATTGGTTTGGAAAAATGAGAATGGTGATATTTTAAAGTTAAGATCTAATAGATCCTCAGTAAAATAATCTCTACCATGAAGTAATTTTAATTCATCACACTTAACGACATCAGCTAGGCTATCATTAATGGTCTGTAAGATACCTACGATTTCACCATCTAAGTTTAATGATGTAAGATGCTTAACATAATCATCAAGAATAAGCTCTTCCTGAGATGATGTAATTAGATTTACTAATATTTCTTTTGTATTAACAGCACGACGTACCACTAAATGTCTTAAAGTGCCTTCGTGATTACGTTTTCGATAATAGCTTGTACCCTTTTCTTTGAAATACTCTAATGTACATGTAAGAATCTTATTAAAATCCTCATGTACAATTAAACAATGATCTACTGTAACAATGTCATAAAATGATCCCTTCTTATGCATACCTAGCATTAAAGGACCATCTTTTATTTCATCTCCAAAGGAGTACTCCATCTTATTTCGGTATTCCCACTCTGTTGGGCTACTTACTATTGGTAGAAATTCATAGTCTACTCCAAGCTCATCAATGAGTTCTTTAACCTGTTCTTCTTTCATCTTGACTTGATCTTCATAGGATAAGTTTTGATAAACACAACCACCACAGCCATCAAAATGGATACATGCTGGTTTTATTTCATTTTCTGCTCTTTCCAGAATCTCAACTATGCGCCCTTCAATTTTACTTTTTCTCTTTTTTGTTATTCTTACTTTGACTTTTTGTCCTTTTACGACACCTTTGATAACAACTTTTTTGTCTTCAACTTCTAATATCCCTTTATTAGGAAAGTTGACTTTTGCTATAACACCTTCAATGATACTGTTTTTTTTCAAGTCATTCACCTCTGTACAATTTAACAGGCACCCCGAAGGATGCCTTTATGTTAATCACTTATTATTCTTCTTTGTTATCAGTTGTTGCTTCTTCAGCCTCTTCTACAGGTGGTTCTTCAACAACAACTTCTTCTTCCTCATATACTATACCATAGTCTCGATCATTATCATAGTCTTCTTCGTAATCTTCCTCATCATACTCGTCATAATCAAAATCATCGAATTCGTCAAATTCATCATAGAACTCATCTTCACGTAAGAATTTATACCATAAGAAGATAACACCACCAACTATTGCTGCAACAACTGCAATAGTAATCCATATCCAGGCTTTGCTTTTCTTCTCTTCTTCTTTTCTAAGTTTGTATATCATATCTTTTAATTCTTCAAAATTATAGTCTCTTCCTAACTTAAACATAGTTTTCTCCTTTCACATATAATGACATACCTAATTATACCATTCAAATATTATTTTGAACAGTATCAATTACAAATTCTCTCTTTCTTGTACTACAAACCTATTATATGCACCTTTTTCAATAGTTATAACTTGGATTTTAAAAAAGAAGTCTATAAATGAATCCAGATCATTTCATTACCTACCCAATTTATGAATTTTAATAAATTTTTATAGCTGATAACCACTGTTTTTGCATTATTATTGGGATGAAAACTGATACGCTCAGCATCTACTATACTTTGATCTATTATTAATTTAACTACTTTCTGACTATCATTTATCAGCCCAAAGGGACCAACTTCTCCAGGCACCAGACCTAAATATTTCATTAACCTCTCCGGTGAAGCAAAACTTAGACGAGTACTTTCTATGATTCTAGCTAGTCTTCTTAAATCAACCCTTTTACTACCTTCTACTAATGTTAAATAATGCTGGTCACCTTTACTATTTCTTAAGAATAGATTTTTACAGTAAACACCACCTATTTTCTTTTGTACATCATCTATCTCTTCCATGTTATGAGCTGGTTCATGTTCAAAAAGCTCATAGGCAATATCTAATTTGTCTAAAAGTGCATAAACTTGTTTCTCTTTATCCATGGTTTCTCCTTCTGATCAACTAGTTGTATATATTATACCATGACTTACTTCATCTTAATCTAAAAAATTGAGGAGCTGATTATTATTAATCAGCTCCTCTTTATACTTAATTAATTACCACTTAGCAAATTGTATAGAGCTACTGCAGCTTCTTCATAAGTGACATTTTTCTTTGGATAGAACTTACCATCCTCACCTTTAAGAATACCTAATCCTTCACCAATGGCTACATAACCCATTAGGTCTTTGGATATATCTTCTGCATCAGAAAAACTAGCTTTGTAAATACTGGATAACTCAGCTAAATCATTGTAACCTAACATTTTAACCATGTACATAGCCATCTCTTCACGATTAAGTACCTTATCAAAGTCCCACTCTATAGCTTCATTCTCAACAAGACCATAATAAATAGCTCCCATTAAGTGATCATAAGCATCATCTTCTTTAGTCACGTTCGTAAACTTTAAGGCATCATCATCTTCCACATAGTAACTACTGTAGCCTAATATGTTGACAAGTATCTTGATAAATTCTGTTACTGTCATATCATCTTGAAGGCTAACACCTTCATAATCGATAAAACCATATTGTTGCATAATGGTAAGCTCTTTTTCAGACGGATGCCCTTCAAAATTCACATAGATTTTATCATTTGTCACTGAATTTCCCCAGTAGTCAAGAACTTCTCCAGTTTTTGCATCAACAGCTGCTGGGTAACTATAGACATCTTCTACCTCTAAAGTATAAACTGGTATAGCTTTTTTATCAGCACTCTCATAATCTTCCATTACATAAGATAAGTGGCTTTCATAGTGATTTAAGTAGGCATCTATAGCTTCTTTCTCACTTATAAGATTTTCAAACTTAGGAAATTCTAGTTTACTCCATGTATAATAAATACTATTAACGTCTCCTGAGTATGCGCCAATCTCAATGTCTATGCTATTATTATAATACTCAATACCATTCACGCCTCTTGAAAAACTAAAATAGTAGAATACATCTTCCATTCCATATTCATCATAATAGTATGAGTTATCATAATAAGTCTGTTTGGTAATAATTTCTTTAAATTCATTTGGGTAAAGGGTAGCTATCATGGCTACTGCTTCTTTGTAAGCTTCTTCCCAAGACATTTTTTCTTCTGTACCTGACTGAGATAACATATACTCTTTGTCTTCGCCGTTATGACTGTAATATGTTAACTTACCTGTTTCAGCTTCTATATCCATGCTTGAGTAGGAGTAATTATAAGGATTACTTTCACCTTGTAATTCTACTGACCATAATTTTTCTTCATCATAATCATATAACCACGTACCATCAATTTTCATATCGGTAATGCCCATGAGATCTTTATAAATCAAAGCTACATTGTTTACTTCTTCATCTGTATATGTTACATTGGCTGGTTGTGGTATGTCTATACTAATATCCTTCAAACGTTCCTTATCTTCTGATGATAAATCAGTAACTACTTCATCATCATCTACAATATATGATGTCACATACTCAAATTCGTTACCACCTTCAGCATTGATCATATATTTATTAAATCTAGGTTCGTACACTGCAACAATAGCTTCTGTTTCATAGGTATCTGGATTACTTTGTTCCACATAATTAAGCTCTACAGTACAACTGTCTGCCAGTATCTTATAAGCCTCTTCATTACTTATCATGTTAGATACTTCAACAAATTGAACATCTTCATGCCAACCGATGGAGTAATAGTCAATCTTACCTGTTATTGCATCTACATCAATATTAATGTAGTTGGTATCAAATGGGATATCATTATGTACACGTACATATTGGAAGCTATAAGTTTCTGACGGATATGCTCCGTAATTGTCGTCTTCTTCTAACATAACTCCTTTTGCATATACTGGTTGTATCTTTTTTAAGAAAGCATTACTTATTACTTTTGCTTCATCATAAGATAACTTTGGTATATAGTTAAAATTACTATTATAATCATATTCCCATTGATCAAAACTTACCACTTCGCCTGACATAGCATCTATTTCAAAACTAATGTCTTTACTATAGCTATCATCATATTTAGAAAAGTAGATAGAATAAAACAGATCACTAGTAGAACGCCAACTATAGTCCTCTAAATATATATCCATTTCATACTCGTCATTAAGTTCAACAGCTATATACTCTTTTGCAAATTCCAATGCGATTGCAATGGCATCTTCTTGACTAATTTTTGGCTCCATTGTAATTCCTAACTGTTCATCATCTGAGGCTGCTAATGTTATTTCTTTATCTATAACTTGCGCCTCGCTCACAAATGGCTGCATAAAAACAACCAATGCAAAGCATACTGCTAAAAATCCGCTACTAATTTTTCTCATATTTACTTACCTCCTTTAAGTTTTCCAAAGAAAATTATACTACAATTCCATTTATATGTAAACTAAGCTATTTTATCACTAAGTCCCTCTGTTTTATTGCCTATCTCATGCAAAATCCCATCATAATTTTGAACAGCATTGGTATGAGGCAAAAATATTTTATGTAATAGTATAAATTTTATAAATATTAACAATTATCCTTCAATATATTTCATTTCTTCGTCATATATATTATAATTAGTTGTATGCCTATATTTTTAAGGAGGGGGTTTTCTTAATGGGCAAATTGAATAAAGTCTTTCTAATTATTGTTTTAGTCTTAGGTCTAGGATTAGCAATGTTAGCTCCTCGCTATGTTACTGACACGTCTGCTGGATTTGGTGCTTGGTCTCTTATTCCTCCAATATTAGCTATACTTTTAGCTTTCTTAACGCGGCAAGTTATTCTGTCACTGTTCTTGGGAGTTTTCTCAGGAGTTCTGATGGTTTATGGGGGAGACATCTTTACTTCTTTTCTTCGTACACTTGATACATACTTACTCGGTAGTTTAGCTGATTCATGGAATGCTGCAATTATCTTCTTTACATTAAGTATTGGCGGTATGGCCGGTATTGTTGCAAAGAGCGGCGGTACTAAAGCAGTAGCAGAATGGCTAGCTAAAAAAGCTAAAACACCAAGAGCAGCTCAAATTTCTACTATCTTTGCAGGTATCTTTATTTTCTTCGATGATTACGCTAATACATTAATCGTAGGTCCAACCATGAGACCTATGACTGACAAAATGAAAATATCAAGAGAAAAGTTAGCCTATATTGTTGACTCAACAGCAGCACCTATCGTAGGTTTAGCAGCAATATCTACTTGGGTTGGTTATGAAATTGGTATTATCTCTGGTGTTTTCGGTGACCTAGGTGTCGATACCAACTTCTTCTTACTATTCATGAAAACTGTCCCATTCACTTTTTATAATATATTCGCCATTGCATTAGTGATCTATCTTGCTGCGTTAAAAAAAGATTATGGTCCAATGTATAAGGCAGAAAAGAGAGCTCGTCTTGAAGGCAAATTATTGGCTGATGATGCAAAACCAATGTCCAACTTAGAGACACAGTCTGAAGAAGTTAACGCAGGGGTTACACCCAAAATTTCTTCTGCTTTAATTCCTATCATTACTTTAATCGTAACTGCTTTCGTTGGTTTATGGTATAACGGCTACACATATGTTGTCGAAGACGGTGTAAGCTGGACCAATATGGCAGAATGCTTCGGCGCTGCTGACCCATCTGTAGCTTTGATTTGGGCTGCAATTTTTGCAAGCATTGTAGCAGGTGTTACAGCTATGGTGAACAAGACCATGAAATTGGGTGAGGTATTTGATTCATGGATAGAAGGATGCAAATCCTTATTTATAACTGCAGTTATATTGGTTTTAGCTTGGTCCATTGGAACGATTGTTTCTGAAATTGGAACTGCTGATTTTCTAGTAGGATATGTGCAAACAAGTATTCCAGCTATACTATTACCAATCATTGTATTTATTATCTCTTGTTTAGTAGCCTTTGCTACAGGTACTTCATGGGGAACAATGGCTATTGTAGTACCATTAGCTGTCCCATTGGCTGCAAACTATGTTAACGGTAGTCCAGAAGCTTCTATTCTTGTATTAGCAACATTAAGTTCTGTACTTTCAGGTTCTATCTTTGGTGACCACTGTTCACCTATTTCCGATACAACCATTATGTCATCAATGGCATCAGGTGCAGATCATATGGATCACGTAAAAACTCAGATCCCTTATGCTTTAACAGGTGCCGCATTTGCCATCATTGGTTATTTAATAACTGGTTTGGTATCTTCATGGATAGGTGTCGTATTGGCATTACTATTTGGTATCTTAGGTATTGGTCTCTTTGTAAAATATGTTGGCAAGAGTGTCGATTTTGGCAGGCCTACTCATTTAAATAAAAATACGAATATCGAAGCTTAAACTTATAAACAGCAGCTTATGGTCTACCCCTTAAGCTGCTATTTTTTTAACTATATTTTAAGTTAATGTTTTCTTTGGAGATAAAAATGGTAAAATAAATATATAAAATATCCTTGACTCTTACGTTGCGTGATAGACTATTCTATTATTGTAAGTCACTGAAACGTCCTATTAAATAATTCAAATTTTAATTATTTCTAGACTTACGTTAGTGGGAAGTTTCAGTATAAAAATGGAGGTAATTGATATGGCTTATCGAGTGAAAGAAGTAGCTCAAATGGTAGGAATAAGTGTGCGCACACTTCACTATTATGATGAGATTGATTTATTAAAACCAGATGAGGTTACTGAAGCTGGCTATAGGTATTACAGCGATAGCAATTTGGAAGTCCTCCAACAGATTCTCTTTTTTAAAGAAATGGATTTCAATCTTTCTGAAATCAGAGACATTCTTAATGATCCATCTTTTAACAGAAAAGAAGCTTTGTTAACTCACAAGGGATTCTTGATTAAAAAGAGAAATCGACTTGATCGCATTATCAATAATGTTGATAAGACTCTCAACACAATGAAAGGAGAAATGGATATGAATCAAAAAGACATGTTTGATGGATTCGATATGACCGAAATTGAGAAATATAAAGAGCAATATAGGGAAGAGGTAAGAGAAAAATACGATACTGCTAAAGTAAAAGAATGTGAAGAAAAAACGGATTCTTATACAAAAAAAGATTGGGCTATTATCCAAAAAGCAAGTGAAGAAATCACTCAATCTATCAGTAGGAAAATGAATTTAGGACCTAGTCATCCAGAAATACAACAGCTAATGGATGATTATCGTGCTCATATTACTAGGTACTTCTATGAATGTACACCTGAGATCTTTAAAGGTCTTGGTGAAATGTATGTAGCGGACCCTCGTTTTACAGCTTACTATGAAAAATATAAAGAAGGCTTAGCTACTTTTATGAAAGAGGCTATTGATATTTACTACAACAATCAAGGGAACTAATTACGAACATTAAAGAAAGGAAATCCACTAACGGATTTCCTTTTTATCGTCTTCATATACAACCTTTTTACCTAATCTTAATACTATAATGTTACAGTTGCCTCTATATTTTGTTTCCCATTAACGTCCTCATAGAACACCGCAAAACTTGTTTGCATATAAGGAGCTAACCATAAGTAGCCGATACCTAAAGTTAAGATACAAAGTAGTGACCATCCTATAAAACTTAAGGATAATAAGAAAAGCTTACCTTTGTTACCACTCATTAATCGTTTGCTTTCTGCAATGCATTCCATAACGCCCATTTCTGGATTATCTGCAAGGATATAGAATGCTAATGAGTATCTAAAAGCTGCTATCATCCCTGGTATAATGAATAAAAGCATCCATAAAAAAATAAACAAACCCATCATAAATGTAAGACCAAATGCTTTCAGAATGTTCCTGAATCCTAGAAAACTATCCTCAAAACTTGCTGCACCTGTTCTTATAAACTTAATAAAGAAAATAGCGATTCCTAAAGATAAAGCTCCTTGAATGAAAAGAGCTCCTATAACACCTACAATAGGGATTAAGCCTAGTAAACCACCAACAGTACCACCTAAAATAGATAGTACAAGCATAACACCAATTGGAGTCCCCCAGTTCCCACTAAGGAGACGTCTTGCTTCGCCTCTTATTTCACTATTTGACATCATCAAATTCCCTCACTCTCAAATCTTTATTATAACAAACATAAAATGTTGCCTTTCACATATTACTACATAAATACCATGAGGTCAATCGCATAAATTTAACAGCTAACTCATATATAATAAAAAAGCAATAAGGATTGATTGCTGTGAGTAGTTACCAACAGGATTTATTTGTACATCTCTTTAAATCAGTAAATGGATTAGATAAATTTTTTGCTGTGAAAATACTAGAGCAGTTGGTTATTAAAGCTGAATTACATATCGAAGAAATTTATTTGATCTTTGGCAACCATAGAAAGAAAACTGTACGTAAAATTCTATCTCTGTTAGAAGAAAATCACTTGGTTTTTAGCAACGATTCAGGTAATAAAAAGATCTATCAGATTACTAAGTCTGGGGAAGAACTCGTCATTCAGAGTTACAGTAACTACCCTTATCTATAAGGAAAAAGCGCTTAGTATATTTCATACTAAGCGCTAAAATGTCTACTACTATTTACAATGGCATTCTTAGCCAATTCATCAGCTTCGTCGTTGTATCGATTACCGCTATGTGCCTTAACCTTGACAAAAACTATTTCTATTTGCTCGCTTATTTCATCATAATACTTGGCATACTCCTTTGTACCAACTTTATTAGCTTTCCAAGCCTTGGTACACCATTTAGCAATCCCCTCATAATCATGGTGTATGACGATGGTACTTACGCCTTGTTTAAGGGCATAATCCATAGCCATCTTGGATGCTAGAATTTCACCTGCTACATTACGCATATCCACTAAATTGGGATCATTCCCACTCTCACTCAAAGTAACTTTCTCTCCTTGGTAAAGAATAACTGCTCCTGATCCATATATTCTTAAATCTTTATCATAACTACCATCTACATAAGCAATCATATCATTGTCAGTAAAAGACTTTCTAGTATTATTACCATGACCTAAATAAGCCTCTGCTTCATCTTTAGTCTTAAAACTCTTAAATTCCGCGCCTGTATAGCCTTTGACATGCTTTTCACATTCGCTCCATGTCCCAAAAAGGCCTGTCTTTCTTCCTTTTCTAACCGCATATACTTTTTTACCCATTTCTTATCTCCTTTGTGCATTGACTATCATCACTTAGATTATAACACATTTTATAATCTATCAACCAATAATACTTGTTTTAGCAACAGCCTTTTGATATACTACAAGTAAATAAATAAAAAGGTGTGATGTGATGAAAAAACTAATTCATGATCTTCCTTTTAGTGTTATCAGCACACTACTGTGGTGTATACTCAACGAAAGTTTTCAACCTTTTATTATTGTAACTGGTCTCTTGTTAGGCTTTTTTTCTCTTGGAATGGGACGTTTATTCCTTGGTTTTCCTATAGACTCAATTCATATCTCATTTAATTTAGTTAAACTATTCAAGTATATCTTTGTTTTAATCATTAATATTTATAAAGCCAGTTTGAAATGTATACTACTCATTATAAAAGGCCATTCCAATATAAAAGTAGTTTCAGTTAAAACTCATCTAAAAAAAGATTGGCATAAAGTTGTCTTATCCAATTCTGTAACTTTAACACCGGGTACCATTACTATTGATTTTTTTAAAGATACTTTACTTGTTCTGACCCTTTCAGGTAACTCTGACTCCATTACAGATGATTTTGAAAGTATCTTAGTGAAGGAGGATAGCTAATTGCAAACGATTATTCTACTACTATCATTCATTATGATTTTTAGTTTATTACGACTTATTCTTGGTCCTTCTGTATGGGACAGACTTTTAGGTCTTAATTTAATGTCACTAAAAATAACTGCTCTTATCGTATTGTTCGCCTTACTTAATGATCAGAACTATCTTTTAGACATTGCATTAGCCTATGCACTCTTGAACATCATTGGCTTAATCTTTATAAGTCGGTTTATTCAACAGAAAGGAAAGATCTAATGAACGAAATAATTGGATTAGTTTTAATGGCAGTCTCATTAATTTTTATTTTGATTGGCAGTATTGGTTTATTTAGATTTAAGAACTTTTATTCAAGAATACTTATTGCATCTCTCATTGATACAGCTGGATTTATCTGTATGATGTTTGGTGTTATGGTTTATAAAGGCTTTAGCTATTTTAGTTTAAAAGTATTCCTTATACTCTTTGCTGTACTACTTTTAAATCCTGTTAGCACCCATTTTATAACAAAGAGTGCCCATTATAGTGGTTACCATGTGAAGAAAGGTGATTAGATGCAGCAGTTATTTTTCCTTTTAATGATTATTTTTTCTATTTTAGCTGTACAAACCAATATCCTTAGGCGAGCAATCATTTATTTAGGTGTCTTCTCATTAATATCTTCATTTACTTACTTGCTTTATAATGCTCCTGATGTGGCAATTGCAGAAGCGATAATAGGAAGTACACTCTCCACTATTCTTTTTCTAGTAGCCCTCAAGAAATATAAAATCTTTCGTATCTATTTGACTAAGACAAAAGGTCACCACTTATCGCCTAATAATAATGACCTTGTTAATGCATTAAAAAAATTCGTTATGAAAGAGGAATTAGAACTAGATGTCATCTATACCTCTCATAACTTGGAAGAAGTTTTGAAATTAGATGACTTTGACATAATCGTAGAAGAAAAAAATGATCAGCTTTATATCTTTGGTGATGGTACTAACTATCACTATGAGAATCTACAGAAATACCTGCAAGAAGATTTTACAGGTCCTGTTGTTTATAATTGTTTAATCCTTGAAACGGGGGATGATGAATGAGAAGAAAAGGAATAGCTTTACTTATGGTTAGCTTATTTATACTTGTTCTCCAGTTTCCAGTTAGTTCAATAGAAACTATCTCTGAGCAGGTATCAACTTACTATACCACTCACTTTCAAAATGATACAGGGGCTTCTAATGCTGTCACTGCCATCTATTTAAACTATCGAGTATTTGATACCCTTTTTGAAGCTTTACTCCTTTTAGTAAGTATTATCGGGATTATCCATTTTTCAAGACATGAAGGTGATATAGAATGAATAATTGTGATCCAATTGTAGCTAAAACTTTATCTGTAGCCTATCCATTTATCCTTCTTTTTGGCTTTTATATTATACTTAATGGTCATATAACACCTGGGGGAGGATTTCAGGGTGGTGCTGTATTAGCAGCCATTTTTATCATACGTTACTTAATAACACCAGAAAAAAATATTGATCTAAAAAGGCTTCAAATTATTGAAAAAGTACTCTATTTGTGTATTATGCTCCTACCTATCTTACTAATATTCAATCAAATGCTTGCATTTGATTGGATGAAACAGTTCTACCTTGTATCAATGAATACTTTGATAGGTATAAAGGTGTGTTGTGGTTTAACGATTATCTTTTATCGATTTGTACTATTTGAAAGCAGGTGACAACAATGGATTTTTTAAATGGTGAAACAGTTAGCATCATACTGTTTCTTGTGGGCATCTATGGCCTCTTAGCTCGAAGGAATATCTTGAAAACAGTTATTTCCTTAGGAATCATACAGGCAGGTCTTATCTTATTCTTCCTATCTATTCGTTTTACTCCTGATAGTAAACCACCAATTGGGTCGGAAGGAGCCTTAATGGTCGATCCTTTACCTCAAGCTTTAATGATCACTGCAATTGTTATTGGAGTAGCAGTAACAGCTGTAGCATTAACCATGTTCATGACACTCTATCACCGTTATGGAACAACTAACTGGCTTAAAGTCATTAGAAAAAGAGGGGATTCGTAATGCTTTATTGGTTTATATTGTGGCCAGTACTTATTGCCACACTTCTTTACTTAATCAATGCAAGACATTTGAAATTGATGGTTATCTTAACACAGTTTGCTTTTTTAGTGAGTTCCTTTGGGTTGTTTTGGAAAGTTAAGACTGAAGGTGTTCTAACAGAGACTTTAGGCCATTGGCCTGTGAACATTGGTATCACATTATATGCGGATTTGATTACAGCTGTCTTGATCATGCTGACTGTCTTTTTATTTTTAATGATGTTCATTTTCAGTTATCAGAAGTTATATGCTAATAAGCTTTTTATGTTCTTATTTATGTTGTTACAGGGACTCATTAATGGTATCTTTCTATCTAATGATCTCTTTAATCTCTATGTACTTATTGAAGTTTCAACAATAGTAGTCAGTATACTCATCATGTTCAAGAAAGACTCAAGGTCCATTTATGATGGTATGATCTACCTCCTAACAAATATTGTTGCTATGACATTTTTCCTTTTTGGTGTAGGCTATATGTATAAATTATTTGGTTCCTTAGATCTTACTTTTATTGCTGAACATATTCATTTGGTCGAGCCCAAGGATCTTATACTGCCTTATAGTTTACTTATAACTGCAGTAGGATTAAAATCGGCCATTATGCCCTTATTTAGTTGGTTACCTCGAGCTCATGGTACACCCTCTGCTCCCTCATCCGTATCAGCTATCTTATCTGGTCTTTATGTCAAAGGAGGGGTCTACTTATTAATACGGCTTCAAGATACTTTTTCTACGGCTTTAGATATTCATGAACTCTTTCTTATTATGGGATTCTTAACAGGTATTATTGGCTTCATACTTGCTCTATCACAAACAGATATCAAACTAATTCTGGCCTATCATACCGTTAGCCAAATTGGTCTCATAGTATTTGGACTCAGCTTAAATCATCCTTATAGTTATTGGGGCAGTATTTACCATATTCTTAATCATGCAATATTTAAGTCCACTTTATTTATAACTGCTGGAATGATCATCGATTCTTATCACACCCGGGATATAAGAAAGATTAAAGGAGTACTTTATAAGATGCCTTTAGTTAGTTTTGTCACATTAATGGCTTTCTTTGGAATAACAGGCGCACCATTTTTTAATGGCAGTATTTCTAAGTATTTAATTCAGAAAGGTACAGTTGGTACTTTTTACGAATATGGTTTATTGCTTATTAATCTAGGAACCATTATGTCATTTGTCAAATACATGTCTATTTTCTTTGGTAAAGATGAGATTCACCCAAATGAAAAGGTACACTCCCCCTTAAACCAAAGGGTTGTGATCTTTATATTAGGACTCTTCTGTCTAACAGGTGGTGTATTTGGGACTTATTTAATTGATTTCTTTTTTAATCAGCATTTTGAAATAGATCCTAGTAGCTATTTATTCAAGGCTGGGGTTTATCTACTAAGTCTCATCGTTGGAATCTTATTTTATAGATTTGTATATAAGAGAATTAAACTCTTTAAAAAGATTAGAAGCATTGAATTAAGCTTTAATGGTATAGTGTTTTCAATTGTTCTTTTCTTTGCTTTTGTGATGGTCTATTTAGGGATTCCCTTATAATTAAGAATTAAGTAATTAAAATACCCCTATTATAATGATGGGTTATCCCACATTGTAATAGGGGCTTATAATCTTAAGAAATAATACGCTATCATCTATTCTATAATATCATTTACATTGATTAAAAGATCTACAGTAGCTTGCATATTTTCCAATTCATTTTCAGCAGCTTCATCCATGCGTAGAGTATATCTGAAATCTACAAAGCTCTCTTTATTAATAGTAAATTCTTCACCTTCGCTTAATAGAAAGACTTCCTTAGATAGATCATTACTACTACTATTTTCTTTATAGTATAACTCTGCTAAAGTCTTGTTTTCTACAATACTATTATCAAAAACTGCTAGCCTACCTTTCTTTATTGTAAGTAACATATTATTTAAGAAAGATGTGTACACCATTGTGGGGTCATAATTTTCATCTGCACTGAGTAGTTTTGTCTTAAGACCTAAATTACTTATCTCAACCCCTTTTAAAGTATTATTATTCTTAATTCGTATTATCCCATTTTTTTCTTTCCCAGGATACCAGAGTTCATCTCCAAACAAATTTCCCTCTTGAGTTATTTGTCCGTCATCTATGGTTATAACTACATCAGGATCTGCCTCTACCATCACCGCATAAGTAATCTGTGTTATATTTTTAGCTAAAAACCCGACAATGATTAATGCTAGAGCTAACGGTATTATTTTATTAACTGGTATCTTTTTTTTATTCAATTCCTTCACCTCATCATCTATTACAAAATTAATTACTGTGTCTTATCTAGATTTTCTCCTAAATCAACTTTTTTAATCTATTTGTAGTCACTGTTATGTAGGTTACATTTCCTCTGTTTCCTCACCACTATAATAATCGTAACTACTTTGCTCTTCTAGTTTTTTGTTGATATCAAACAAATACAATTCATTATCATCAATTACATAGAACTCATTCATATCTTTTCTATAAGGGCTGTATTGGTACAAAATTGGTTTACCTATCTCATCTGCAATTCTCACTAGGTCATCTATGGATTTAACCTTATTAAGATTTTCACATGTAGCAGCAATCTCTGCATTTAAAGCTACCAAACGATTTCCATGATTTTTGAATATCTTCTTTAATTCTTTTTCAAATTGATCGATGTTATTAATTCCCTTAGTAAAGAATATGAGGAATATAAGTCCCATGAGTGATAATGCTAGTATACAACTGTATACTATAACTCTAGATTTATTTACTGGTAAGATAATTTGTTTTGTTTCTTCTATGCTTCCTGGCTTCTCTTCTACTCCACTTTCATTGATCTCAAAAAAACTTGTATTAAGTGGGACTATAATGGAGGGTGATATTCGTTCTTCAACAAGCCCATATTCTGTGTTGGCTTTTAAATTTATATTCATTGAAACAGTTAACTTAATATTTGAATTAATATTTGACTCTTCAATAACTTGTGCTACAAATATATTATACTCATTAATATTTAACTGTATGTCCTCTTTAATATTTATGCGATTATCTTTAGCTTGTAAGCTTGTCTTTGGTAAAAGCTCATATTTTTTCTTCCAGATGGACTTATAGGTTTCTCCCTCGCCTGTATACCCTTCAACTGATGCAATAATCTCATAATCTCCACTAATATTAGACTCTTTATCACTAGCAAACTCATAAATGAAAGATGTTTGAAAAAAGTCAATAAACTCAGTAATATAAATATTACCTTTATCTAAACTTCCATTATCATATATAATATTAGGCTTTAAGACTGCTTGATAGTTTATATCTGTAGAACTACTATAATTATAAAGTGAAGTAGTTTCTTCCATAAAATCAGGATTTAATTCATTATATAGCATAAGGAAGGCTAAACACATCAATGCTCCTATTATTATGAGCAAACCTAGTTTTATATTTTTATTCATTCGTAATTTCATAAATAACACTCCTATCCAAACCCCTATGTATAATATATTCTATAAGATCAAATAATTGCTATTCATTTTACATAACTATAATTTTAACTTTAATTAAGCAGAGTCAGATATACTGACTCCGCTTATTAAATTTATTTATGGTTGATTTATTGGTGCTTCTGGATCATTAAATTGTGTCCAGTGTAATATAATATCAAATCTAATGCCTTGATCACATAAGTTCTTTTCTTCTACTGTATGTGATAATTCAAATTTAATAAATGGCTCAATACCATATTCATCATCTTCGCACATATTCAAATAATCAAAGGGTAATAATTCTACTCCAGATAATAATGTATTTAGCTTATTTTCCAAGTTGCTAAAATTAACATTATTAACTCGTACAGGATCCCCATTATCTCCGTATAGTTTTCCTAGCTCATTATACTTTTTGTAGCGTAAGTTTTTGATTTTGAATTCGCTAATTAATGCATTAAACTCTTCATCATCAACCTCTACGGGTTGATAATCACCTTCAGCATCCTCAAGATAAAATTTTACTTCAGCATAATCAAATACTGCTGGTATTGAACCAATATTCTTTACTTGAACAGGAACAAACATTCTAATTCCAGGATATACATTTGAAAATGTTGCAGTTAAAACATCTGCATAATACTGAGGATCTGGATTACATGGTGGCTCTGGATACGGAATACCTATAATATTGTCAGGAAATAATTCAGGATCTATATCTGCTTCTGCTAAAACTATATCACTATCGTCTGTAGCTTTAACTTTAACAGATTTATCTTTTACCCATGGCTCTAAAGGTTTATAAAACTTTACATTGAATTCTCCTGTCGAAACAGTTGTATTCAATTGAATAGAATCTGTCCAATATGCATACCCTGCTCCCATTAGAATAATTGATAAAACTAAAACAAATGCAATAACTTTTGTTTTATTCATTCTTATCACTCACTTCAAAAAATTTAAAATTTAGCAGGACTTACTAAGTCCTGCTACTACCTATCATTAATCATTGTTAAATTGCGTAAATGTTGGATTGAAGCTAAAACTATAACTACCATTTTCAGCAACGTCCGCTCCAGTTGTGCTAACATCAATATCTATTAATACTTCGATAGGTTCTTGAGCTGGGATATCAGGTAATTCACTTAGATTTACACTTTCTAAATCATACGTGGTACCATCATATTTAATAGATTTATTAATAGTTACACCATCTATAGGTGTTTCTTCACTAAATCCAAGAGAAGAAAATTGTACAGGAATTGTACTATCATTGAGGATTACCAGGGTTAAATCAGCTGTTGCTCCAGGATAAAGTTTATCTAATACAACTACAGCATCACTATTAGGTTCATCAGCAGTACCTGAATAATCTACACTTCCCACAGCAACATCTTCATTATCTGAATTAAATGTAACAGTATCAAGAGTATTGTCAAAATAAAGATCTAATTGAGCAGTACTTACAGTTGTTGTTAATGTAACTGCATCTGACCAGTATGCATAGCCAGCACCCATCATCATAACTGCTACAGCTAATACTAACGCTAATATTCTAGATTTTTTCATCTTAAAAACTCCTTTATTTGTGTATTTAATAATTAAAATTTCACTTAATGGCCATTAAGTACTTGAAAAACCTTTAAGCCAATTTATATAGTTGATATTTGGCTTTTCCATTAATAATTATATCCTTTTATTTCCTTTTATTCACCCTTCTATGGTATACTCTTTAATACTACTTTTGAGTAATAAATATCTACCACTTTTGTATTATTATCGATTAAAACTCAATCCCTTCCATAGTTACGTCATCTTCACTTCTAATAAGTAGTGTCAGCCAACCTATTTTAGGTACTACATATTTGATTACACCTTTAATTTGCTCTGGCTTTACAAGCTGCAAGTCTGCTACTGAATTGTTGTCTCCCTTTGAACGATAACTTTTCCCATTTTCATCTTCAACTACTTCTATTATCCGATGGGATATTAATATATCATCTCTCTTAAATTGAACAACATCCCCTATATCTACACTATTACCATCTATCTTTTGTACGATAATAACATCTCCAGGCATAATCATAGGCTCCATACTACCAGTAGCGATTACTGAAGGATATATAGGAAATACTCCCACAGCAAACCATATAATTGCTATTGATAGTATACTTGTTATAATCCAGCTGATAGGACTTTCTCGATCTTGTTCTCTCTTATTAATTTCTTTTATTCCTTTTAAATATATACTTTGAATAGTCATTAATGAAAATATAGGGTATAAAATACCTATTAAGGCTTTGGTGATCCACTTTAAATCAGGTAATACAGGAGATAGCCAATGAAACCCTTCAATAATTCCAAAATACATAATCGAAACCAATGGCCCACCCAAAAATACAAGGTATGTGGCCAATAAATTGTGAGCAAATTCTGGGGCAAAATACTCTGCTATAAATGTGACAATTTTTATATTCTCATTTAGATTGGTATATTTTTTTAATGATATACTTGTAATAGTCATAAATAAGGTAACTAATATAAATACTGAATAATTTTCCTTTTTCGTAAAATTATTTACTAAATAATTTCTAATCTGTTCCCGCCCAATTAACAATGTTCCTATATAAATAATGTTTGTTATAATACCTATTAGTGAATGACTATAGGGACTCTTTCCTAATCCATCTATTAATCCAGCTAATACTTGAACAATTATGTAAAAAATTGCAAAGTTGAATGCCCACCAATAAATACGACTTCTGAATACTAATTTCCCTTTTGAACGTTGCCGTGGCAATCGCCATACTATAAAAGCTATACTTGTCCATATGCTCGGTTTAATGATATAATTCAAAATTCGGCTATCAAAGAAAGATACTATAGCCGAATTTTCAAAAATATATATGCAACACATAATTAGTATGAGTAATAAACTTATTAACTTAGATTGTCTTGTTGGTAGATATCTATCTTTAGTAAACATTATATCCTCCTAATGATCATTCCGTGCCACCTGTCTGTTCTGGAGTTTGTGGTTCTGGTTCTTCTGTTGCTGGGTCTTCTGTTGTTGGTTCTTCCGTTGATGGTTCTCCTGTTGCTGGTTCTTCCGTTGATGATTCTTCTGTTGCTGCTTCTTCTACTGCTGGGTCTTCTGTCGCTACTTCCTCTACTGTTGGGTCTTCTGTTGCTGCTTCTTCTACTGCTGAGTCTTCTGTTACTGCTTCTTCTACTGCTGAATCCTCTGTTGCTACTTCTTCCACTGCTGGGTCTTCTGTCGCTACTTCTTCTACTGCTGGGTCTTCTGTTGCTACTTCTTCTACTGCTGGGTCTTCTGTCGCTACTTCCTCTACTGCTGGGTCTTCTGTTGCTACTTCTTCTACTGCTGGGTCTTCTGTTGCTTCTTCTACTGCTGGGTCTTCTGTTGCTACTTCTTCTACTGCTGGGTCTTCTGTCGCTACTTC
>NZ_PQDH01000016.1 GCF_002964605.1 Vallitalea okinawensis | reverse complement strand
CACGGCACATTAGCTCTTGCCAGGGCATGAGCACCTTCGCTCTAAGGTTGAGAAACGTCGCAAATCTGGAACGTTAGATGACATCCCCCCTCTAGAAAAAGAGTGGTATCAAAGTATAATATCAATTGCAGATGCATAGAGGGTTAATTCTTATTAGTACCCTACAGTGAACTTCTCATTATGTTTATTGAAGGTATATAACAGATAAATAAGAAGTTGTAGTTTAGATTATTTATATTTTCGGATATAACCGACAAGGAAATGTAAGTGTAACAGATTTATAGTTTGGACTGAAGTAGTTTTGCAAAAAATCCCCCTGCGTTATACGAAAAATCCCCTAACGTAACCTATTGCTCATGACGTAACGTGATGTTGTAAAGTTAGGGCAAGGAGGTGAAATCTATGTCAAAATACACTACTGGAGAATTGGCGAAGCTGTATAATGTGTCTGTCAGAACGGTGCAATTTTATGATACAAAAGGACTATTGCCACCGACTGAATTAAGCGAAGGTGGCAGGCGGCTCTACAATGATGACGATTTGCGAAAATTTCAGCTTATTATAACTCTAAAGGCAATTGGTCTCTCGCTAAACTCCATCAAAAGCGTCTTGGAGAGTGAATTTTCGGGAAAAATCCTCGCAATATTGCTTGACGAGCAAGAGAAATCACTTGCTGACGAAATCGACGTGCGACAGAAACAGTTGGATATGATCAATGTCATCAAAGAAAGCATCCGTGACAAAGCCATTATCCCGGCAAATACAGTTCTTGGCATAGAAGATATTATGGAAAAGAGGAACAAGGTTCGCAACAAGAAAAAGCTGGCTATGATTTATACTGGAGTAGGAATTGCAGTAGCTTCAGGGCTCTTGTTCATGGCGTGGCTCGTAGCATCACGTATCTGGTGGGGACTTGCGGTATATATATCCGTCGCAATAATCGGTCTGTTGATTTCAACTTTTCAACTAAAAGATAACGAATTTATTTGTCCCAAATGTGACTCGGTTTTCAAGCCGTCACTAAGGCGGGCATTCTTTAGCACCGGCAGCCATAAATTACACTGGACGACTTGCCCCGAATGTGGGCACAGAGATTGGTGCGTTTTGCGGAAACAAAATCAGAGCAGGGAGGCTGGAAACAATGACTAAACTGTTCTCAAACGAAAAGCTCAGGTTTTTTACGAAAGTAATGGCGACACACATTTTTACTTACTTACTTTGCGGATTGATTTTTAGGCAACTGCTTAACTACGAAGATGCCTATTTGGAACTCTTAGGTTTTAAGCCTATGGGTGAGATTAGCGGACTGGCGGTTATACTTGGCCAAATAGTCAGAGGTATCCTGCTCGGAATCGTTGTTTGGTGGATTAAAGACAGTGTTATTGGTAAAAAGCTGGCTTGGCTTAAACTTTGGGCTATTCTTGTTATACTCGGCATCGTTAGCACATATGGGACTGCTCCTGGCTCTATCGAAGGGCTTATCTATCTTGCTCCCGTTGATGTGCCTGTTAATATTGTGTCGAGCATTTTTGAAGTATTGTTGCAACCGCTACTGTTCAGCATAATAGTAACCTTTTAAAGAAAAAACAATGAATCATTTCGGAGTATAAGCTTATGTGAAGCTTAACAAATCCAATTTATAGGAATTTTAAGACTTTCCCATTATGTTATTGTACAAAGCTGTCAATAATTTTTGCTGGTTTGGGTTACCTACAGATTCATCGCAATCTTAATAAAGTATGCCTTAGGCTATTGTTGATTTTGTTTAAGATTACTGGCAATTTCCGAGGGGGGACATCATCTAACAATGCGTTTAGCGCAAGGGTGCTGAAGGAGGTTTTTGGGGTGAAGCCATCGCACCACATTCCTTAATCGGGTGCAAAGCACCGCCAGGGAGGTATTCCTATATGGTCCGATTCAGGAACGTCGCAAACACGAGACATTAGGCAAAATCTTAGGATACTCTAGGAGGGTAAAATGAACGAAAAACTTAGTAATGATATGAGAGAATTTATTGGTTTAACTGGTAATCACGATAGTAAAGTAGCGTATGAGGTGATTTCAGAAGAAAATAAAGGCAATTATATGCAAATGCGAATTAGATACTCAGGTTATGGTGGGGATATGATAAGGGCATTTATTCTTATTCCAAAAGGGACTGGTCCTTTTCCAGCAGTCCTTATTCATCATCAACATAACGGAGAAAGATTTCTAGGTAAAAGTGAGGTTTGCGGACTGATTGGCGACCAGTATCAAGCATTTGGACCAATTCTAGCGAATTGTGGTGTTATGGTACTTGCTCCTGACTCAATCTGTTTTGAAGATAGAAGAGTGGGTTATAATGACTTTGGTATTGAACCAAATGAGGAAAAGGATTGGTTACAACATTATAATGAAATGTGTTATAGGCTATTAGCAGGCGAAACTTTAATGAAAAAGGTTCTGGAGGATGCAGCCATTAGTATTTCGCTTTTAAGACTGCATCCTCTAGTTGATCCTTGTAGATTAGGTATACTTGGTCATTCATATGGAGGTAATACAGTACTTTTTCAGGGAGCATTAGACAGTAGAATAAAATTTGGATGTTCAAGTGGCGCAGCTGCAAGTTTTAAAAATAGAATTCAGAATGGCACAGGAATTGAGATGGCATCAACAATTCCAGGTTTTAATCAAGACTACGATATTGATGATTTAGTAAAGTGTTTTGCGCCACGGAATTTATTATTGGTATCAGCCACAAATGATAAATACTCCAAAGATAGTGAAAACATTTATGATAAAGCAATAAAAGAGTATGAAAAGATGGGTGCAACTGATGCTCTAGTGCATAAAAGATTTGAGGGAGAACACAGACTGGATAAAGAAAGGTTTGAAGTAATAGTAGACTGGATAATATCGCAGTGTAAATAAGAATATACGTCCAGACTTCGCCTAACAAAATGTTCCCACAAGGGTCGGGTAGGGTCATAATCACTAGGGTCGCCAAAGAAGTATTCCTATTTGGTCACCCTCACACATTCCCCAACCTAAGCACAGTCGCGACAGTCGGCACATTAGCCATTTCAGGGCATGAGCTCCTTCGTTCTAAGGTTGAGTAAGGTCGCAAATCCGGAACGTTAGACGAAAGTGATATCATTTCGGAGAACTTTTTTGGGTCGTTTAAAAGGGATTGAATCCTAGATAATGACGACACATTACGAATAAATAGAGAATAAATAAGAGAGGTGAATTTTAAATGAAGCAATTTCCTACACATATAGTAGCGGTAGATGGCATTATAGAGAATGCAAATAATGAAATACTGTTAGTAAAGCATCAGCATCATGGAGTCTGGACAGTCCCTGGTGGACAAGTTGAATTTGGCGAAAATCTTATGGATGCTCTAAAAAGAGAAATAAAAGAAGAGTGTGGAGTAGAGGTTCTAGTTAATAAATTAATTTGTGTTTCTTCCAATACATGTACATATCAAGGTTATAATGGATATGGAACAATTCCTACTAAAGTTATGTTTGGCTTTACATGTAAATATGTTAGCGGGGAATTATGTACTTCAGAGGAGACATCTGAAAGTTGTTGGATACCAAAACATGAAGTTTTAAATTATATCAAAGTACCTAATCTAGTTGAAAGATTCAAAACTTATTTGAACTTTAGTAGTGATGTTAAATATTTAGAATATATTACTAAGCCAGAGTATAACTTAAGACTCAAACGTTTTATATAGCTGCACTTAGTGTAGATAAATAGAATTATGTTGAAGAGTGATATCACTCCATCATCTAACAATGTGTTACCGCAAGGTTCGGGCAGGGTCGAAAAAACTCATGGGACTGCCAAGGGGTATTCCTATTGTCTTATGCCCTCACACATTCCTCAACCTAAGTCCATAGGAGCACTTGGCACATTAGCCCTTATCAGGGCATGAGCACCTTCGTTCTAAGATTGAGAAACGTCGCAAGTCTGGAACGTTCTCCGAAACTACATGCAATGGTAGCGACGTCCTGTCACGGATTGCAATAGCGAAGTTACGGAGGTTTGACTTCATATTTGAAGAATAATGAGCACATGAATTACCATGAACAATTTGACAAACCAGAATTTGTTTTGGGGTGTCTTTGGAGAAAACGGCGAACAAGAGATTGATTAAATTAGGTATGGAGGTAAATATGCAAGTAGGAGAAGTGCTTGACATACAAAACAATGTGGCATTGATTATAACCGAACGTATTATAGAACAGCGTGCTTACCATGACGCTTATAAAGATATAACATGAACTGACCGTTCATTAAATATCTAAATAGTAAATTTTTAACAAATTAGACGCAATTGATATAGCAAGAGAAATACCAGTATTTAACAAAAAACCTCGACAATCAATGGTATGGTTCAAAAGGTGGGTAAAGTACACAAGACAGAATATTTTTATTAAGTATTGAGGAAGCAGTGTGCCAATATTTCGGTGATAGAAGTTCAAAACGGCTAAATCCGAGGGAAAAATCAAAGATAATGGTTCGAAAGAACATACCAAAATAATAGCAAGCGAGTTGCCATGTATAAGAGTGGAATATGGTGGTGGTGGCTCAGTCGCCTAGGCGCGTTAATATAAAGGCTGTATACATCCACGGTGACAGTAATATAGGTATCCAATGAATCAATATATTGAAATGCACACATCAGCGAAGTCATGTGTAGAGGCGGTGTTCGCCTTGCTTTGTGGCTGAAGCTGTAAAATAATTCGCCATGCTATAATGACGAAAAATTTAGAGGAGGAGTTTAAGATGAGCAGATACGAAGAAGGATTAAGATTAATCGAAGAAAGTTGCGGTAACGGAAAAGATAATGTCATTGCTCTCTCAACCATCGCAATGGAACCGAGTGCTGACGGAATCCCCTATCCTTATGTCCGTGAAGTGGACGCTTATTATGAAGACGGTGTGTTTTATGTTACTACTTGGGCAAAATCAAATAGGATGCAGCAGATAGCTCAAAACAAAGAGGTCGCATTTGCGGTTTGTTTCGAAGGGATTTCCGGAAGTGGAGTTGGCGAAAACCTCGGATGGGTTTTAGATCCGAAAAATACTGAAATAAGGGCTAAACTTCGTAAAGCATTTATCGATTGGTACGACCAGGCAAACAATGAACAGGATGAAAACTGCATTATTTTGGCAATCCGCATAACAAGAGGTACGATATTTAGAGACCACGGTGCTGTGCATTACAATATGGACTTTGTGAATAAGTTAGAGATTGAAGAATGTAAAATAAGGTAATGAATTAAACGATATCTAAATTTTTAATAATATAGAACTTCTATTAAGTTTTCTTATTTTCCTATTGAATTGAATGACAAGCTAATTGGTGTATTTAAAATCGATTCATCTAATACTGATGGACCTTATGTACATAAAACTAGAGGATGTAGGGTAAGAAGAGGAAGTAATAACTCATATCCAACTAGAAGAGATTTTGATAACCTTTACAGTACTCAAGAAAAAGTAGAGCTTGAATTAATGGAAAACAACTTAGGAGCAGTATATTTATACTTGAAACTAAATACTACAACCTATAAATTCTTGCAAAAATAATCGGGTATTAACAATAAGAATTTATTATAATATGATTGAGGAGGTAAGTATGAATACTCTTGAAAATATGAAAAATGCTATTGATTATATAGAAGATAATCTCGTAGGTGATATTGAATACAAAAGGATTGCTCAGATTGCATTATGCTCTGAATATCACTTCCAACGCATGTTTGCTTTCATTGTAGGTGTGCCATTAAATGAATATATACGACGTCGCAGATTGACACTTGCTGGTTTTGATTTGCAGAATAGTGAAGAAAAGATTATTGATCTTGCTTTGAAGTATGGTTATAAATCACCTGATTCGTTTTCTCGTGCTTTTGTGGCTTTACATGGAATTACGCCTTCTAAAGCCAGAGTAAAAGGTATATCCTTAAAAGCTTACCCTCGTATAACAATTTCATTATCGTTAAAAGGAGTAGTTGAGATGAATTACAGAATTGAACAAAAAAGTGCTTTTTCTATTGTAGGTATTAAACAGAGATTTTCAAATATCGATGGATTAGGAGAGAATGTTGGTAAGATGTGGACTGAGACACCACAAGAAACTATAGGACAAATAGCAGAACTGGGAAATGGTTTAGTAGGTGTATATAGTGGTATGTATAAGGATAATACAACCGACTACTATATTGCTGCAATTACTGAAAAAGATGCCCCAAAAACACTATGCGAACTTAAAATACCATCTCTTACATGGGCAATATTTGAAATAACAGGTCCCATGCCTACAGCAATGGCAGAGATTTGGGGGCGAATTTTTTCAGAATGGTTTCCTACGTCCGGTTACGAACATGCAGAAGCTCCAGAAGTGGAGTGGTATTCAAAAGGTGATTTAACTGCGTCTGATTACAAAAGTGAAATATGGATACCTATTGTTAAAAGTAAATAAGGGTGTGATATCATATATCTGTCACAACCAAACAACTAAATAAAAAAAACTATTGATATAATGTCAGTAGTTTTTTTTATTTTGCTAAAAAAAGACTTGATATTTCTTAGCAGGTTTGAAAAGAGTAAATTTATTTTATTGAAGGAATCTTGATTGAAGGAATGGATATTTCAGAGATTCTGTTTACTAACTTGACACAAACATATGTACATACTTTTGTGTCATAAGATAATGACATAAATATATGTACATAATAAAAATTTTATAAATTTACAAGCCCCCTAAATTATACTTAAAATGTTTATTTAAATATAGGAGTAGAAATAGGGGGGGCCGAAGATTTACTTCAATTCACAATCATAACAGAAAAAATATCAACAAAACTATCTAACCTTGATTAAGTACTATATATCAGTCGTTATAGAGGTTTTGTCCAAAAAAATAATAAGCGACATTTCTGCAAAAACAACATTTCTAATTTCATTAGTTTTGTTGTTTTTTTATAATAATATTTAGCTATTAGATATGTTGATTTTAATACTGGTAGAATACTAATGGATTTTATGTCTGGATTAGAGGGTTCATTGATAAGCATCATTTAATAGAGTTGGCATCGTACGCTTTTTCTCAATATATCAATACCAATTTATAAATAAACAATTGACATCAAGCAAAAATCAATATATACTATAGTAAGTATTCACTAACCCGAGGAGGTGTGCAAAATTAGTACACGCGATAAACTAATATATGCAACAATGGAACTTGTCAATGAATTTGGATTTCATAATACGCCTACTTCAAAAATTGCCAAAAAAGCAGGATTTTCTGAAGCGACGATATACAAACATTTTTCCAACAAAAATGAATTAATAATTGCAACTTACTTAAAAATAAAATCAGATTTAACCAATGAGGTTTTTAAAGATACTGAACTTATTGTAGATGATATAAGTAAAACTAAAAGAATTTTATATAATTACTTGGATTACTTTTTAATTAATACCAATCAGCTTAAGTACTATCTACAATTTATAAACTCAAGTTATATGAACCAAATTGCATATGAAAAAGGAAAACAGCAGTTAGGTAATCTCATTGACCATATTAATCACGGTATTGCAAATAAATACTTTAAGGATATGCCACTGGCTCTCTACTATGCCTTTGTACATGTACCAATATTAGAAATCACCAGACTTGCTATTACAGATGAGCTCATACTAACGGAGGAGCTTAAAGAGCAAGTTGTCTCAAATATACTGAACTCAATTTTAATCAATAAAAATGCGTAGCAAAGTCATATAAATACTTATTCTATAAAAGTAATAGTGATAAGTATTTATTACGACTTATTATTTTTTGTTTAGTAGTAAGTAATTAATCACTTACATGAGATTATTAGCTGCTTGTACTATACACTAAGAGTAGTAATTAAGTATATATTTGAAAGGATGAAAAATGTGAATCTAGATAAAGAATTAATGATATTAAGAGAAATGAATGACTATTTTCATACTGGTGAAACAAGGAGTATTGAATTTAGAATTAAGCAGTTAAAAATACTACGAGAAGCTGTTCGAAAATATGAAGATAGAATTACTACTGCCATACAAAAAGATTTAGGTCGACCTAAAATAGAAAGCTATGAGATTGAAGTCGGGTGTGTTCTGGATAGTTTAAATTACATCATAAAAAACTTAAAAAAATGGAGTAAAGTTAAAAAGGTAAAAACACCTCTTCACCTTTACAGGTCAAAAAGTTATATTAAACCTGAACCATATGGAATCGCTTATATTATTGGACCTTTTAACTATCCTTTTAACTTATGCATCGAACCTCTAATAGGCGCTATATCAGCAGGTAATTGCTCTGTTATTACACCTTCTGAACAAACACCCGCCATTACAAAGGTTATAAAAGAATTAATCTCTGAAAATTTTTCTAACCGCTATATTCGTGTTGTTGAAGGTGGAAAAGAAGAAATTACGCGACTTATCCACTCACCATTTGATTATATCTTTTTTACAGGTAGCGTACCTGTAGGAAAAATAATAATGGAGGCTGCAAGCAAAAACTTAATACCAGTAACACTAGAGCTTGGTGGTAAGAGTCCTTGTATTATAGATAAGGATGCTAATATAAAGGTTGCTGCTGAAAGAATAGCTTGGGGTAAATTCTTCAATGCAGGTCAAACTTGTGTAGCTCCAGATTACTTACTCGTTCATGAATCAATAAAGGCTGAATTTATAGATGAAATGAAAAAAACTATTAGAAGATTTTATGGATCAGATATAAAGAAATCAAAAGATTTAACACGAATAGTCAACGAAAGACATACGAACAGATTAATTTCTATTATTGATAAAGATAAAGATAAAATAATTTTTGGAGGTAACTATGATTTAAAAGATCATTATATTGAGCCAACTTTAATCGATAATGTATGTTGGGAAGACGAATCCATGCTAGATGAAATATTCGGACCTATACTACCTATTATGCCATTTACTAATATAGATTCTGTTATTAATATGCTACATGATAGACCAAAACCATTAGCTTTATATATCTTCACAGAAAACAAAAAACTCCAAACGAAAGTACTCGAAGAAACAAGCTCAGGTGGTAGCTGTGTTAACGAAGTTGTTAACCATTTTGTAAATCCTCGTTTACCATTTGGAGGTGTTGGCAACTCTGGTATGAGTGCCTATCATGGTGAATTAAGCTTTAAAGTTTTCTCACATATGAAAAGCGTACTCAACAGATCAATTTCATTTAGAATGACTCTAACTTTACCTCCTTATAACTCTAAAAAATATAAACTTGTAAAAAAATTATTAAAATAAGGGAGTATTGTAGATGAGAAAAGACATATTCAGTCCTGTAAAAATCGCAGGACTAACCTTTAAAAATCATATCTTACGTTCTGGAACACATGAAGGTATGGCAGATGAATACGGTAGGCCAACTGAAAGTCTTAAAAAAACTTACCGTCGTCTTGCTGCAGGTGGTGTAGGGGGTATTATAACAGGTTATAGTGGTATAATGCAAAGAGGTAAGTCTGAAAATTACAATATGTTGATGATGGATAAGGATGAGCTTATTGATGATTATAAAGTTATTGTTGAGGAGGTTCATCAATACGGTGTGCCAATAATTCACCAACTTGCACATTGTGGTAATCAAACCTCTTCCAAAGTAACAGGAATGACTCCCATAGCCCCTTCCCCTATCAAAAATAAAGTCCATAATGATGATACACCTTTGGAAGCCACAGAACAGGAAATTGAAGATATTATTAATCATTTTGTATCTGCCACTAGACGTTCGGAACAAGCTGGGTTTGATGGTGTTCAACTCCATTTAGCTCATGGTTATTTATTAAGCTCTTTCTTATCTAAAAATACGAATCGACGTAAAGACAAATGGGGAGGAAGTCTAGAAAATCGCTATCGAATAGTTGATTTAATAATTACCAGAATAAAAAAAATAATGCCTTCTTACCCTGTTTTCGTGAAATTAAATGCTTATGACCATCGAAAAAATGGAATGAGAGAAGAAGAGGCAGTTCAAATCGCAAAAATGTTAGAGAAATCTGGGTGTGATGCTATTGAAGTATCCTGTGGTGTAGAAGAAGATGGACTGAATATGACTCGTGGCAATAGCCCCACCGAAGCTTTACTAGAGTATGGAACCAAGTACAAAAATAAAAGTACTTTGCAGAAAAAAGTATTAAAACCTATTATTAACAAAGTGTTGACACCTATTGAGCCTATTAGAAATTATAATGTAGATGCTGCTAAGTCTATAAAAAATGCTATCAACATTCCTGTTATTGTTGTCGGTGGTATTAGAACAAAGAGTGAGATTGAGAATATTATTGAGAATGATAAAGCAGATATGGTAGCAATGAGTAGACCATTTGTCCTAGAGCCCAATATTGTTTCAAAATTTAAAGAAGGTAAGCAAGATGAACCCAAGTGTATAAATTGTAACTACTGTATCATAGCCATTCAATCTCAACCATTACGTTGTTATTATGGAAAGATATTATAGCATATATTATACATCTCAAAGAATCTCCAACATAATAGATCATAAATTAGGTTGTGCTTTCTCTTGTAAAGGTTTAGCAACATGCTCTTTGTCCATAGGGTAATACTGCGTTCTTTTTCACTGGTGATCTTGAAGAGGAAGGCAAGTTAGCCTTACTTGATAAGTTATAAATATAATATATAAGGAGTTTTAATATGAATACGAATTTATTTTATTTGCTACCACAAATATTCGTTAACATTTCTGTTTTAATTATAGTGGTTATCTTACTTAGAAAGGAGGATGATGAAAAATGATGACAGGACATTATGCTACAGCACTTGTTGCGAAGGCAGAGAAAAGAGATATGCCTTTATGGTTACTACTCATATTAAGTCAATTCACAGATTTTTTATTTAATCTACTTAGTCTTTTAGGGATTGAACCCATTGTGGATTCAGATGGTCCATTAGGCTTTTTCGTAGAAATGACATATAGTCATGATATTGTTCCTTTTTTATTTCAGGTAAGTATAATTGCACTCATTATTCAACTGGCATATAAGAGAAAAGACTTTACACTGTGGGCAATTATAATGGTTTCATTCCATCTTATATTAGATATCTTCTCTGGCTTTAAGCATCATATATTAGGACCTAATACACTAAGTTATACCTTCGGTAATTATATAACTAATCCTGTAAGCGCTTTTGTTATTGAACTTATAGTTACAGCTGCATGTTTACTTTATTTTATGTACGCTAATAGAAGAGATGGTGTTAGGTATTCCAAAACAAAGTATGCTTTGCTATCAATAACATTGATACTACCTATTGTTTTATCAATCGTTGTTGTGACGATGTAGAAAGATAAAAGTATAGATCGACATTGTTAGTATGATGTATGAAGCATATACAATCATAGGTGATTAAAAACTATAAAACCACAAAGGTATCTCTAATAACCATCCCTTGTGAAGTGATAGAATCATCTATATCACACAAGGGATGACATGCAGTGTAGAAATATATAAATGCTGGTGACGATTTATCAGTTCTAGGATATGGATGTATGCATTTGCCCTTTAAATATTCTAATAAGAAGTAAATTGAAAAATACCCATCAGGAGCTTAATAACAGGCTGCTGAATGCACATCTATTATATGGTGGATAAATTGATAAATACTGGCTAGAACATAATAGTGGTGAAGTTAATTAATTAATTATTTAAGCTATAATACTATAAGTTCACGATTAAATCAATTAGAGGAGGAACAGATATGAGTAAAAAAGTAGCTTTAGTGACTGGCGCAAGTAGTGGAATTGGATTTGATGCAGCAATTGACCTTAAAGACAAAGGATTCATCGTATATGGTGCAGCTAGAAGAATGGAGAAGTTAAAGGCACTAGAAAGTAAAGGTGTTAAAATCATTCAACTGGATGTAACGAATGAAGAGTCCATGACCAATTGTGTTGAGAAAATTACTAAAATGGAAGGAAGAATTGATGTATTAGTAAATAATGCAGGCTATGGATCATTTGGAGCTATTGAAGATGTTCCAATGGAAGAAGCAAGAAGACAAATAGAAGTTAATATTTTTGGACTTGCAAGAATGACCCAATTAGTGTTACCTTATATGCGAAGAAATAAATTTGGAAGAATTATTAACATCTCATCAATGGGTGGGAAAATGTACTCATCCTTTGGTGGATGGTATCATGCTACAAAGTTTGCTGTAGAGGCACTTAGTGATTGTATGCGTATGGAAGTTAAAGAGTTTGGTATTGATGTTGTTTTGATTGAACCAGGTATAATTAAGACAGACTGGGGAACTATAGCAGCAGATAACCTAGAAAAAGCTTCAATGAGCGGTGCTTATCGAAAGAGAGCATCAAAAGCAGCAGCTTCTATGAGAAAAAATTATGGTGGGAAAAATCCTTCTAATCCTAAAATTATTGCAAATGCCATTGTAAAAGGAGCTACAGCTAATAAGCCTAAGACAAGATATTTAATTGGTTTTGGTGCCAAACCTATGGTATTCTTAAGAAGAATTTTATCAGACAGAATGTTTGACAATATCATGGAGAGAATGTAGAGATGGATGGATTCAATAATTTTTCTTTAGTCAATGAATTATATAAGGCATCTTTTGAATCTCTTGGTTTGAATATGGAACTAATCTTTAAGAAATCTGATATCCCAATAAATGCAATGGAAACAGATAGCTACGTCATTTCAAAGAAGCAATGCACTCTATTTATGAAGAACATCGATGACATGATAAATGACCAACAGATTATTCAATATAGCAATATTGATCGAGTAAAGATGTTTGTTCCACCATTATTCGCAGCTATGTGCTCAAAGAACGGGAAACACTGCTTTGAAAGGATATCTAAGTATAAGAAATTGATAGGACCCATGTTATTAAAAATAGAGGTGGATAATGAAAAGTTAAGTCTGAAGTATGAATATGAAGATGAAAGCTTTAAATTACCAAGGTTTACTGTATTAAGCGAGCAAGTCCTCATGGTCAATCTCATACGTAAAGCAACTGGATTGCATATTAAGCCTATTAAAGTTGCTTCTCGTCATAACTATGGTGATGGTGTTTTTGAAGAATATTTTGGTATTAAACCTAGTAAATCAGAAATTAATATTTTAGAGTTCCGTTTAAAGGATGCCCTAGAACCCTTTCTTACAGATAATAATGTTATGTGGAGCTATTTTGAACCAGAACTTACAAAACGCATCAAGGAAATAGAGACAGATAAATCTATTTCAGCAAAAGTTAGATTTATGTGATTACTGTTGGAGACAAACTGACTATCTAAAGCCTATATTATACAGTGGCTAATTTGAGTTCGTTTGGGCTTCTAAGTTAAAATCCTTATGGGGTTAACATATTGTGTATACTTAAAAAATATTTTATCTGGGAAGAGATATTGCGTATCGATTCCAAAACATTATTGATGGTTGCATATTTAATTTTAATATAGCTGATGTAATGAATCCTAAGGTTTATAAAAAAAATATGTTAATTCTTATAGATTTTAAAAAGAGTAACTTCAATATTTATTGCGATAGAAAAAGATAAGTGGTGATGCACCATTTATTTTTTTTTGCAAAATTTGAAGTAAATTTTAGATATGATACTATGGCTTATTAAATGATTACAAGCTTCCCGATAATTCACTTCATATATTTATCTTGGAAATATGAAAAAATACAAGTAAAAGTAGGGATCCCGAAGATTTACTTCAAAAACTCCCTAAGAATTACTTCAATTAACAATTAACATGTTTATTTAGTTTTATCTATTATATTTAGCTTTGTTTAACTATGCGCGAAACACAAGTTTAATGAAATGTATAGTCAAAATAAGGGTTTACATGTACTGTACAATGTTTAATGCTTTTATTAATCTTTTCTATCTCCTGATGCACTTCTTCAGCAATATCATGTGCATCTTTTATATTTAAGTTAGGATCTACAGCAATTTCAATTTCTACATATATTTTATTGACATGATATCTGGTTTTTAGATCATCAATATGTTTGATGCCATCTATATTGTTCAATTTACTATTTATGGAATTTATAATCATTTCATTTGCCGATTTATCAATAACTTCGTTGGCTGATTGTATATAAATATCTATGGCAACTTTAATGATAATGATGCTGATTATTAATGTCACCAATGTCTCTATAATATACAGTTCAAATAACCTAACTGAGATAATTCCAATTAAAGCTGCTATAGATGACAATGCATCTGTTCTATGATGCCACGCATCGGCAATAAGCATTGGACTGTTTATACCTTTCCCATAATACATTGTATACCAATACATAACTTCTTTAATAATAATGGATATTAAGGCAAAATAAATAGTATATGTAGACGGCATCATATAATTGTTTGCTAAAAAGGTATCAATGGCTTCTATAGCTATAAAAACAGCTGTTAACAGTAAAATGGTTGATAATATAATGGCTATAATAGACTCAATTTTTTCATGCCCATATGGATGGCATTCATCAGCTTCTTTATTTGCCAATTTGAATCCGATAATGACACCAATAGTTGTTATAGAGTCAGAAAAAGAATGTAAACCGTCAGCTACTAGAACGTGACTATGACCTATAATTCCTCCAGCTACCTTAATGATACATAAGGTACTGTTTAAAAACAGCGTAATAAGTGAGACCCTCTTCCCCACCACTTCTCGATTCATAACAACCCTCTTCTCAATAAATAATATATAGATATACTATTCATTAAAAAATCAATATGTTCAAGAAATAAGATGATAGAAATCACTATCAAATGATAATATAACTCGATATCACATACCTCTCCACCAACAGAATACTAGATACTAAATTTAAAATTAAGTTAAAATACTGTAATGAAATATCTTTGTAATGAATATACTATGAATAGGTCTGCTAAAAAAAGGAGATACTCTTATACGTGAAGGTCAGAGAACCTGTAAATGATATTAGGTCATGAAAGAACCTGTAGTAAGAGGAAGCAAATATGCTTCCTCTTTTTGTACACCTAGATACTATTATTTTAATTGAAGTACTGGCTGTAATCCTTTATGAACGATTAACTTTTCGCTAATAAGGCATTCTCTAGAATGATGCTTGAATAAGAATTGATAATCTTTCTCTGTCGCTTTACGATAGCTAAGAATTCTATCATCTTTAAGAACTTTATTTCCAATTACGCTGAACTCGTAAAGTATGAGAATAGATTCTTTTATATCATCTATGGTATTATATTTCAAACTGTTTACTTCAAAATACTCTTGGATCTGATTTATATAGAATGATTTTCTTCTGAAGTTACGCAGTAGCATAAAGATTTCATTGATAAATTCACCATCAAAGTAGATTGCCATTTCATTTTGTATCTCACTGAACAACCATCTTGAGTATTGTAATCGTGTATTACGAAAGTACTTCTCTTTAAATGTTGCAGCTTCGCCATAACGAAACTTTATTATGTTTAAGTATTTTATGGCTTCTCTCGGTCGCCCTCTACCCATGCTTAATAAGTAGTCAGTAGGTGTCATTCCCATAATATGATAGTCGAAGAGTTCGTAATACAATTGCTTTTTACTTATATCTTTATATACAAGTTGGGTATTTTTTATTTTGGTTAAAATTAAATCCATCATTGGATGTAAATAGTTATGTTTTGAGCTTGTCCAGTCCAATTCAACCACTGAGTCAGCTATTTTATTTAAGTTAGAGGAATAAGGTTGAAGTTTATTAATAATATCTGAACGGATAATGGTAATAATTTTGATGTTAAGATGAGATAGTTTAAGATTTAGTTTAGAACAAGTATTTATAAGGCTTATAACTAGGCTTCGATAGAATTTATTATCATGTATATTCGTGTTTTCAACGTTATCAATTTCATCATAGAATAAGGTGATGTCCTGGGTGTTTTTTTCAGCAACCTGATAAAACATCTCTCTCAAAGGTTCTATAAGGTTAAAGCATTCATTTCTAGCAATATGCTTCTTTGTATCTAGTGTATGTCCATGTGCTAAGCCTGATTTAGCAATTCCAGCGGCAATTTCTGCTGAAATATTATTAGCAACAGTCTCTTCAATAATACAATCAAGTACTTGATTCAAACCCTCGTCCCAATCTTTCAAGGCATTAATGAAGCGATATAGCTGATTAATAGGAACGCTTTTAAACAACTTCTCTATGAATGTAATGTCTTTAATCAGTATACTACTTAATTGATATAAGATAATCCATTCCCAAAACAACTCTAAATCTTCAGAAGAAATATCTGTATGACAATAAATTGTCTCTATTTTCTTCCTCAATTTAAAAGCATCGATTGTGTTGATAACTTCACAGGTGCAATTTTCACAATCATCTGCAAGTCTCTTGAAGTAATAGGCTAAGTAAGTCTTTCCACAACCTTTCCATCCGAGAATATAATAATAATCAGGATTTTTTACTTGTTCTACTATGTCATTGAGTTCATAAAATAAAGCCATAAGATCGCCTTTGGAAGCTTCTTTAGATCCGTCTACATCTCCTAGGTATAATTTTTTCAGTGGGACGTGGGGCAACGATCCCTTTTCACCTTTATTAGTGTCCATAGTGCTACATCCTCTCCTAAATGTATTATGGCTATGTAATTATATGGTTATTATACTATTTTTGCCGTTATTTAGCAATATTTTAACATAGAATTAACATTAGCTTCATATTAGTAACTATAATGTGATATTTGATAAACACAGTACTTTACGACAAAAAAAGCAGTATACATATGAGGTTCATATCTACACTGCTCTGACTCTACTTTATATATAAGAATATCAACTTATAGAATAGCTAAAACAAGTTCTCTTAAAACTTTGCAAGCAACAGCTGTTGACACGCCTGTTTGATCATAATGAGGTGATAATTCAACTATATCAGCACCAACAATATTTAATCCTTCGAATACTTGTATAGCTTTAAGTAGTTCCTTGAAGGTAACTCCACCAGCTTCAGGAGTACCAGTACCAGGAAAGATTGAAGGATCTAATACATCTAAATCAATCGTAATATAGACTGGATTTTCACCGATAGAGCTAATCAAATCTTCTACTCCATCTATATTAAACTTTTGCATATACACATGTTCTTTTGCCCAATTAAATTCTTCCCTCTCACCAGAACGAATACCAAACTGATAGATCTTATTATCGCCAACTAAATCCCATATGCGTCGCATAACAGTAGCATGAGAAAGTTTCTCCCCCAAGTAATCTTGTCTCAAATCTGCATGTGCATCTAAATGAATAATCTTAAGATCCTTATACTTATCAAATACCGCTTTAACAGCTGGATATGATACTAAATGTTCGCCACCAATCATAAAAGGAATTTTTTTATGATTGATTAAAGTTCTTGTATAGTTTTCAATAACCTTTAAAATTTCATCTCTATTACCAAATGGAAAATCAAGATCACCAGCATCGTGAAGTTTATAGTCCTCTAGATCCTTTTCAAGATAAGGACTATATGTTTCAATACCATCTGATTCTAAACGCATGACATTAGGACCAAACCTTGTACCAGGACGAAATGATGTAGTGCCATCAAAAGGTGCTCCAAAGATAACTAGTTTTGCCTCATCAAAACTTTCATCAAATCCAATAAAGTTACCAATTTTATTCAGAGACATCTTCTAGCATCTCCTTAACAAAAGTTGGTAAAGCAAAACACCCTATATGAAGATCTTCATTATAGTATTTAGTTTTAAGAGCAAACTTTCGCCATTCATCAAATTTCACGTCCTCTATAGGGTCTAATGCTTTTGATGCAAAACCAAACAGCCAGTGTCCTGATGGATAAGTAGGCATATGAAATTGATATACTTTACTGATAGGGAACAAATCCTTAATTTTTTTATGTGCACGTTTCATTTCCCTAGCGTCTCTTTCATAGTATGGACTTTCGTGCTGATTAATAAGGATTCCATTATCAGTAAGCGCTTTATAACAATTTGTGTAGAATGATACCGAAAATAATCCTTCACCAGGACCAATGGGGTCCGTCGAATCAACTAAAATTAAATCATACTTGTTTTCGATACCCTCTAAGAATTTAATTCCATCTTCGAAGTATAAGTTAACGCGTTCATCTGTAAGTTGAGAAGAAGTGAGCGGTAAATATTTTTGACATGCTCTAACAACCATTTCATCAATCTCTACCATATCTATTTTTTCAATCGTTTTGTAACGTGTTAATTCACGAACCGTACCACCGTCACCACCACCAATAACTAATACATTCTTGATATATGGGTTGACTGCCAAGGGAATATGTGAAATCATATCATGATAAACAAATTCATCTTTTTCATTTACCATCATTAGTCCATCTAGGGTAAAAAAAGTTCCGAATTCTTCAGACTTAAAAAAGTCTATCTTTTGGAAAGGACTTTCTTGATGACATATCTGTTCCTTAACTTTAATTCGAAATTCAACTGTATCTGTATGTTGCTCTGCATACCATAGTTCCATACTTCTTCCTCCTAAGTACCTATTATTAGGCAAGTATATTAATATATTCGATATTAGGGTCTGCTAACCCTGTGATCAAAGTCTTTTCTTTCTTTAAAAACTGTAAGTACTCTACCATCTCTAACTCTATTCTTTCACCTGGCGATACGATAGGAATCCCTGGCGGGTATGTCATCACCGATTCTCCACTAATTTTGCCGACAGCATTCTCAATTGGAACTGCCACAGTATGCGAATAAAACGCATTTCGCGGCGATACAACCACCTTCGGATTAATAAGATTAATCTTAGTCCCAATGATATGGTCACTGGCATACCGTTTTTTAATATCCTTGAGGGCTTTAATCAACTCTTCTATATGATCCTCGTAGTCACCTAGGCTTAAAATTGCAAGTATATTATGAGTATCTCCAAATTCCACTTGTATATTATACTCATCTCGTAGCAAATCATAAACATGAAGTCCTGTTAAACCAATACCAGATACCTTTATACCTAGTTTTGTCATATCCATCCCATGGACACCATTCTTGCCAATTAGCTTCTCATCTAAAGCATAGTAGCCACCAATTGCATTAATCTTTTTACGAGCATATTGACTGAGTTCTATTAGCTCCACCATACGCTGTTTACCTTGGAGTATTAAATTCTTTCGTGCAACATCTAAACTAGCCATTAGGATATAAGATGCACTGGTAGTCTGTGTCAGATTAAGCATAGTTTTAACTTGATCATGTGTGATTAAGCCTTCTTTTAGCAGTAATGCTGAACTTTGGGTTAACGAGCCACCTGTCTTATGTAAACTAACAGCAGACATATCTGCACCAACTTCCATAGCAGATAGAGGCAATTTATCATGAAACCCCAGATGTGAGCCATGGGCTTCATCTACTATGACAGCAATACCTTTCTTATGGGCGTAATCAACTATTCTTTTTAAATCAGAAACCATCCCATAGTAGGTAGGGTTGATTATAAAAACAGCTTTTGCACTAGGATGTTTATCAATGCAATCTTTAACATTCTCGAAGGATACACCATTTGCAATACCAAGTTTTTCATCAACACATGGTTGTACATATATGGGTATTGCTCCACTTAAAATAAGTCCATTGATTGCAGATTTGTGTACATTACGAGGTATAATGATTTTATCTCCTGGTGAACATGTAGACATAATCATCGCTTGTACACCAAAGGACGTGCCATTTACAAGAAAATACGCATAGTCTGCGCCGAATGCTTCTGCCATTAACTCTTCTGCTTCTTTGATTACCCCTGTTGGGTTACTAATATAATCCAAGGGCTTCATTGAATTGACATCACATTCTAGCAATGCCTTTCCAAAATATTCTACGAGTTCTTGATTACCACGACCTTGTTTATGACCTGGTACATCATAAGGAATCAGATGGCTGTTACGAACCTCTTGTAGCGCTGTAAAAAGGGGTGTAGACTCTTGTCTATTCAATTCAACACCTTCATTCTTTATCTATTGAAATTAAGCTCAGCTTCAAGTCTCAATATTATCTCGACTATATTTTACTCAAAATTTCTTCCATAAAATATTTCATCCATCTCAAGTCGGATCAATGACGATATATGGCTCTTCTCTTCATCTGTTAGATCACTAGCTTGAATATTAAACAAATAATCATCCAATTTAAAATTCTTTAACTGCATTTTTGTGTGAAATATTTTCTCTTGATAAACATTTGTATCAATCATATTATAGTTCTGCTTAATTTCTTCTGGTATATAATCTTGAATTGATGTTATTTTATGATCAATAAAATGCTTTGTTCCGTCTGTATCCCTTGTAAAACCCCTCACTTTGTAATCAACTGTAATAATATCAGAATCAAAACTATTAATAAGAGCCTCTAGAGCTTTTAGTGGAGAAATTTCCCCACAAGTAGATACATCAATATCTACTCTGAATGTACTTAATCCTGAGTAAGGATGGCTCTCTGGATAAGTATGCACTGTTAGATGACTTTTGTCTAAATGGGCTACAACAGTATCAGGAATTGGTGTGATAATACCTTTGTTGCAGCTTTGATCTATAGCAAATAAGGGTACTTCTTCTTCACTTATTAAAATTGTTACACTTGCTCCTTGTGGGTCATAGTCCTGTTTTGAGATATTTAAAATACTAGCGCCAATGGTGTTAGTAACGTCTCTTAAAATATTGGTTAATCGTTCAGAATTATATTGCTCATCAATATATTCGATATAACTTTTCCTGTCTTCTACAGTCTTAGCATAGCATATGTCATATATATTAAAACTTAATGATTTCGTTAAATTATTAAACCCATATAATCTCAATTTTTGATTTTGCAATTAAATATCCCCCTTCCATGATGAAATGTTTAGTATTACTAAACTTCTAATTTACTATTGCTAATAAATTTATAAAGCAAATGGCTCCATATGTCAATAAATGATTTTGACCTGTATCAATGAAATTCATTGATTAGCTCTAATTATATCTGATTTTCACATGTTTGCTTCTATTATCGCCTCTTTATAATTATTCAATATTGTTTATTTGAATAATATTCTATAATTGCACTTAATTATTATCTTTTCCATCTTAAACTATAATAATCTGTAAAGAAAAAAATCTCTTTGTGTTTAAAGAGATTCTTCTAGTTTATTCAATACTTTATTAAAATGGTCAGGTAATTTAGAATCAAACTCCATATATTCTTTTGTTGTAGGATGAACAAAACCTACAATTTTAGCATGTAGGAGCTGACCTTTTAAATTAAATTTCTTATTCCACTTTGATGCTGGACCATAGACTTCATCTCCAAGCAACGGATGGTTAATAGATGCCATGTGTACACGAATCTGGTGCGTACGTCCTGTTTCTAATTTCAATTCCACCAAAGTAAAGTTTCCATAACGACTCAATACTCTATAATGGGTTATTGCATCTTTACCATTTTTAAAATTGATTGCCATCTTTTTACGATGTATTGGATGTCTTCCAATAGGACCTTCTATTGTACCATGATCCTCTTTAAGATTATGATATACAATAGCATAGTACTTTCTAGTTACAGAGTGTTCTTTTAACTGCTGAGCTATGTCCTGATGAGCACTGTCGTTCTTACATACCATTAAAAGCCCGGAAGTATCTTTATCAATTCGATGAACAATACCCGGTCGTTTCACTCCGTTTATACCTGAAAGACTATCACTAAAATGATAAAGTAGTGCATTTACTAGAGTACCGCTGAAATGACCTGGTGCTGGATGTACCACCATCCCTTGTGGCTTATTCACAACTGCAATATCCTGATCCTCATAGATCATCTCTAATGGAATATTTTCTGGTTCAATATTCAGCACTTCTGGTTCCGGAATCTCTACATAAATACAATCATCCAAACGACATTTATAATTTGCCTTCGTACTCTTATCATTAACTAATACCTTGTCTTTCTTAATCAATTTCTGTATATATGACCTGGATAAGTCGTTTAGCTGTAAACTTAAGAATTGATCAATTCTCTTGCCTATAGCTTCATCATTAATATTGAATTCATAATTAAACATGGTATTCCCCTTCTGTACTAATCTTCAAGTAAGTCTTCTCGATACTTTGTAAAGATAAGAAGTGCAAACAGAATCGTTCCTACAACAACATAACAGTCAGCAACATTGAATACCGGAAAATCGATAAGTTTGAAATAGAAAAAATCAACTACAAAACCTTCATTTAGTCGTTCTAATAAATTACCATTTGAAACACCTCTATAAACTCTATCAATAAAGTTCCCAATAGCGCCTGCTGTTATAAGAATGAAGCAAAATTTAAGCGGTTTATATTTTTGATCTGCAAGTACTTTGAAATAGTAATATAAGATAACAGCAATAATAACAACTGTAATAATGACAAAGAAAGCTTGCCTACCCTGCATCATACCAAAAGCTGCACCTCTGTTTTCTACATAAGTTAATTCAAATACATCAGGAATAATGGGTATGGCTGGTTGATCTTTTAAATGATTAATTGCCAGTAACTTAGTAAATTGATCTATTCCAATGAGAATCCCTGTTGATATTAAAAAGATTAAAGCTCTCATGTTATACTCCTCCCAGTGTTTCTACACGAGTTATAAAACTACCTGACATAAGTAAAGACGTGCTAAGCCACGCCTTTTAAGTATTTTAATGCATCCATAATAAGTTTATTTTGAATATCAGATGTAGTATAAACACTACCAATTCCTTTACTCAAAATAAATTTGACTTTACCTTCTTTCACCTTTTTATCATGAAATAATGCTTTATAAACTTTATCCATATCTAAATCAGAAAGTGTAGAAGGCAAATTAAAGTAACTAATCAGTGATTTGGCTTCTAATAATGTTTCTTCTATAATATACCCTAGTTCATAGGACATATACAGCGCACCTATCATCCCTAAAGCAACACATTCGCCATGTAAATAGTCAAAATGATAGACGGATTCAATAGCATGCCCTAGTGTATGGCCAAAATTAAGGATTTCACGTAATCCCATTTCTTTCTCATCAATTGAAACAACATTAGCTTTTATAGCACAAGACTCTTTAACCATTTTTGTTAATGCTTCATTGTTTAAATCTTTAATGGCCTCTTTTTTCTCCACGAGAAACTTATAATAACTCTCATCTTGAATGATTCCATGCTTAATAACTTCAGCCATCCCAGCATTAAACTCTTTAACGGGTAGTGTCCTGAGTGTACTTAAATTAGTATACACAAAATGAGGTTGATAAAAAGCACCAATCATGTTTTTGTAACCCATAAAATCATAACCAGTCTTTCCACCTACAGCACTATCAACTTGTGCCAGCAAGGATGTTGGAATTTGAATATAACCCATTCCTCTCATATAGGTTGCGGCTACAAACCCTGTTAGATCGCCAACAACACCACCACCTAGAGCTAATAAACAACAATGTCGATCAAATTCATTTTCCACTAACTGTGTGTATAATTGTTGAATTGTATTAAAGTTCTTACTTTTTTCACCAGCTTGGAATGAAAAGACAAAACAATTAAAGCCTTTTAATACTTCTAATAAGTTCTTTAATTGATGTTCTTTAACGTTGGAGTCTGTAATGATCCCTATTTTTCTTGAATGACCATAACCATGTTCTTTAAGCAATTCAGGTATCATATCAAAAGATTTTTCAATATAGATTTTATAAGGATTATGTCCAGTATTTACTGGTAATACATGTTTTATACTCATAATCTTTCTCCATCATCTAAACTATACAAAGGAAGTTCTTCTGGCTTTTGTTTTGTAGCAGCTACTTCCGCTTCCTCAAAAGAAGATAATTTATTTATATGATCAGTTTCTCTATCGAGTATTTCCAATTGAGCTTTGAAAATTCGGCTGATCTCGATTTTAACAGCATCATACTGCTTTTGCAATGCCGTAATTTGCTGGTTCATCTCGAATAAGCTATTACGAGCATCATCAAGTTGCTGTTTAGCACGAATTTCAGCTTCTCTCTCAATGGCATCAGCTTTTTTATAGGCAGCAGATTTTACATCACTTGCAGATTTTTCAGCTGAAACCAAGGTATCCTGAAGGGTTTTTTCCATTGTTTTATAATACTGTATACCGTCATTCAAAACAGTTATTTTATCTTTTAATTCTATATTTTCTTTATAAACTCGCTCATAACTCATAAGCACCTTACCTAAAAACTTATCTACTTCTTTGCTGTCATAACCTATTGCCGTTTTTTTAAACTTCTGATTTTCTATATCTAAAGGTGTTAGCATGTAAATCCTCCTAACAATAACGGTGTATGGTCACATGAATCCGTTCTTTTTTTGTCATTCGACCTATATGATGTATCTTCATCTTTCCAAAGCCTCTAACACTTATTCGGTCACCAGCTTGAATACTTTTACTACTACTTGTAACATTAACCCAGTTAACAAATGCTTTACCACCTTTTATATAACCAGTGGCATCTGATCGAGACATTGAAAACCCTCTACTGATTAATGCATCTAAGCGTAAAGAAGATACCGTCACATTTATTTCTTTGAATTTGGGTTGTGGTAATTTTATATCATGATTAAAAAGAACTTCTGTCGATACAGAAATTCTCCCTACTGCATGAAGACTTATTTCTATGAATTCACTTATGTCTTCTTTAGCGAAGACATAAGCGTTATTTTCTTCATCAATGATTAAGTCACCAATCTTATCTCTTCTCAAACCAAGTCCTAGTATAGCACCTAGAAAATCACGATGATTTATTTTACTCTTTGTAAACTTATTAAGTTTTGGGGTAATTTTTATTATATTATGTTTATCATCTATATCGCTATATAATTCCTTATAAAAACACAAATAACATCTCTCTGCATCATCATAGCCACCAATCACCTTTATACCCATATCTACATCTTTAGTAAGTGACTGTATCAAGGCTATTTTTTGACGATCTAAAAAATCAGTATAAGCAGGAATATTTCTCTTATATGCTAATAAGCATTGATCCAAAGCTTTCGCGATCAATGCCCTATCATCGTCACTAAGATGTTCACATTTTTGTAATAGTTCACGCTTATTAATCATCATTTTCACCAACGAACTAAGACATTGATAACAATAAAGTTAATAGCCTCTAATAACATGAATGCAACGATTGGTGAAAAATCTACCATCATATTCCCTTTACCGAATATGGAACGCTCCATTAGTTTGCGAACTGGTCCTAAAATAGGGTCTGTCAAACGACGAACTATATTGACAATTGGATTGTCATATCCTAATGGTAACCAAGATAAGAACGCATTAGCTATTATTAAGAATTCTAATATCCTTATAAATATACCTACAGTAGCAACAATACTTGATGTTAATTCCATAGCTGATACCTCCTAAAGGTATTATACTTTCTTCCATGGTAAAATAATACCATTTGTTTCTAATTCCTCTTTAATATCAATATCACCAGCAAAATCAACATTATCGGGCGCTATAATATAAATATTATTTGTCACTCTTTGAATATTGCCTGTTAAAGCATAACATGCACCACATACAAAATCAGTGATACGTTGTGCAATTGCATGATCAACATTTTCTAGATTAATCACAACAGGCTTCTTTTCGACAATATGGCGACAAATTTCTTTCGCTTCTTCGAAGGTAGCAGGATTTGTCACGACAACTTCCATTTGGATATTGGTATGTATATTGACGATTTTTGAACTCTTACCATCCTTATTTCCTTTAGCCTTCTTGACAGCAGATGAGCTAAAGGCTGAAACATTGCTATAGCCTACATCATCGGTATCATCCTCTATCTCTTCTATTTCTTCATACTCTTCTTCTTCATATTCTACTAAACCAAATGCATTAAACATCTTGTCCACAAATTTACTCATGTAATCCTCCTTCCAAGTTAATCATTATCTTTTTTTACTATAATCTCTTGCTCCGAAAATACCTGTCCCAATCCGAACTAAAGTTGACCCTTCTTCAATTGCCACCTCATAATCGTTTGTCATTCCCATGGACAGTATTTCCATATATATATTATCAATGTTTTTATGTTTGATGTCAACAAATAATTGGCGCATCATTGAAAAATATTGTCTATTTTCTTCAGGATCGACAACAAAAGGTGCAATGGTCATTAATCCCATTACCCTAATATTTTTCAAATTTTTAATTTCTAACAAAAAAGATTCTAACTCAGTAACAGTTAAACCAAACTTAGATTTCTCTAATGCAGGATTGAGTTGAACAAGTACAGGAACAATTACATCTTTTTTCTTTGCTTCTTCATCGATTTTTTCAGCTAATCGAACGCTATCTACAGAATGTATCAATTTTACTTTATCAACGATATATTTCACTTTATTACGTTGTAAATGACCAATCATATGAATTGCTGCTTGACCATTGAAATAATCATATTTATCCCTAATTTCTTGTACCTTATTCTCACCTACTTCATCAATACCCCAATCTAAAGCTGGCTGAATTTTATCTGTATTTAAGGTTTTAGTTACTGCTAACAAAGTTATATCTTCTGCACATCGCCCTGATTTCTTTGCTGCATTTTCAATTTTATTTACAATAGCGTCTAAGTTTTCTTTGATATATTCCATTTAACTCACTCCTCATTATTCAGTAGAATTCTGTCATATGTGCGTACACCATAAGATGTATTGTTTGCTATGATAGCATATTCATCATTCTGATAAATAACTTCTACAACTCTAAATTCTTCATAACCTTTATTAACGACATAAACACCAGGAATCGTAATCGAATAATTGACACGATAATCCGAAGCTTCACTGGCTTCCTTTTGGTCCGGAATTAACAAATCGTTATATTGTATAAGTGATTTACTTCTTTCGATATATGCGTAATCTTGATCGGTATAAACGATATCAATTTGAATAAATTCATCTTCCTCTACACCTCTACGTATAACACCTTTAATACCATTGCTTTTAAGTATGTAGCTATAGGGTATTCCAAGGAGTTCATTATCTTTGAAACAGGAATTCGGTATTTTTATACCTTCTATACTAACTTCATCAATAGTAACGTCAACGATACGGTGATTCAAATAATCATGTATACGATCATTAAAGGCAAGTGTCGCTTTATAGCCTTTTTTATCTGAGCCATATTCAATAAGCTGCCCCCGTATAGGGATGTCCTCATTGATGCTTACTTCAATTCTATCACCTATTTCGTAGTCCCATGGTTCTTCCATAAAAATAGTTAAGTACCAGTCTTGAGAAGATATAAATTTATAAACCAATGTATCCTTAGAGATTTCGTGGGGTTCAAGACGAATATCACTATTAGTATTCTCATACTCCTCTAGAAAATCTCTTGTCATATTCTGATATTGTAGCGCTTCGTATCCATCATAACTATAGCTGATGATACCACTTTGGTCATTGACAATCAGTTGATGAGTGCTTTGTAACTGTTTTTCATAGCCCTCTTTTGAAGCTATCATTTCATTAAGTGCTTTATTATTTTCAACGATATATGTCTCATAGCGTTCATAAAGTAAACCATCTAATTCTTTTGATAAGTCATAAACTTCATCAAACATCTTACTTTCGTTAAGGGTGACATAATTTTTTAACAGCACTTCTATATCTTTATTAATCGCTATCAATTCATCATTATATTTAATTGTATCTAACGCACCTGAGCTGGTTAAGATTTCGTTGTTGACATCTTCAATCTTTGTATCAATGATGGTTCCATAGTATTGATCACTAATGCGAGCAACAACGCTATTGGTAGGTATTTTTTCTCCTTCAATATATAAATATTCAATGTAGCCAGATAGATTCGTACTCACTACATTTTCATTCCGAGTAATGACGCCAGGTACTGATGTTATCTCATTAATGTTTCCACTCACTGCAGTGACATAGGTTAGTTCTTCTAGCGTTAAAAAATTAATTAAAGCATAACTCAAATAAACAACTATAAAAAGAATCGTCATTATAGCAATGAAACGATCTTTTTTAAGCTTCTTTTTAACAACTTTCTTTTTCCTTTTCTGCATTTCTTCTGTATTGTAAACTGAGAAATTCCTTCGTCTTTGGTCTGCCAACGTAACTCCTCCAAAAAAAGCCATTTTCTATATTATTTCAATATTTAATAAACCAAAATGTTTTTAAACTTAAATAAGTGGCACTAATTACCTTTGTACTAATAATACAATGAAAGACTAAAAGAAATCAAGAAAAAAAGGACAACTTTATTGGAATCATTATTAAAACCTCCTCAATATATTAGTAATAAAGAGATTTTACATAATTATCTATTGGTGATCTTATTTGGCACCGTCGTTGCATCAATATTTCTTTAAATCAACATATTGTGTGTTAAGAATTCATTCATATGATCTATGTAAAACTCTGAAAAAGTAGTTATTAGGAGGTATAGAATGTTTCGTCCTTTTTATTATGAGAAGAATAAAAAAACGGGGAAGAAGAATTTAATGAGACATATGAGACAAAACATTCCAACATGGAATTCATCCATTGCATACTGGGGTGGCGATCGAGTAATTTATAATGGTAAAACCTATGAAGCTAAATGGTGGACTCAAGGAGACATCCCTGGGAAACCTGTTCAGCATGAATGGGATACTCCCTGGAAAGCTGTCGGTCAGTCAACCGCTCCAACAGAACCTGAACCAGAAGAACCTACACCAATTGTTGACTTAGCTGATGTACCAGAACCAGTTCCTAAAGAGAATATACTTTATCCGGATTATTCTGGTGTAGATGTTGGGCAAGGTATCCAATGGCCAAAAGCTGTCTTCGCTCCTTACGTAGATGCAACAGGTTGGCCACCACTGACATTTGCCAATCTGGCCAATGAGTTGATGATACCTTATTTTAATCTTGGCTTTATTGTTGCTGAGAATGATTCGTCTTATCTACCAACTTGGGGGACTTACTATGCTGCAGGGGATGGACCATTAAATGAGCAAATTAAACTGATTAGAGAAATGGGTGGTGATGTTAGTGTATCATTTGGTGGTCTTTCCAATGTACCTATTCATGTCACTGCACCAAATGCCAACATATTAAAAGAGCAATATAAAGCATTTATTAAAGCCTATGGATTAACTAGAGTAGACTTTGATATCGAAGGTCAATGGCTCAGTGATACACCTTCATTGAAACGGAACAGTGAAGCATTAAAATTATTACAAGATGAATTAATCGACGAGGGTTATCCACTTGAAATATGGTTCACTTTACCTGTCCTTCCTTCTGGTTTAACACCTTTAGGAATAGACGTCCTTCGATACGCACTAGATGAAGATGTAACAATCAATGGTGTCAATATTATGACCATGGACTATGGCGAAGCTGTTGCACCTAATCCAGAAAACAACATGGGTGACTATGGTATTGCAGCAGCAGAAAGTCTCCTTAATCAATTAAAATTTATCTATGCAGATTATGGTATGACTTTATCCGATGAGGAGCTTTATAGCATGATAGGGATGACACCAATGATTGGTATGAATGATATAACCACAGAAGTCTTTTACCAGGAAGATGCTAGAGAAACCCTTGACTATGCTAATAATAAAAATCTGGGAATGCTCTCCATGTGGTCATTAAACCGTGATAAAGAATGTCCAGGAGGGGAAACAAATTATGTCTCTATAACATGCAGTTCAGTCTTACAAAAGCCATATGAATTTAGCAAAATCTTTAACGAGTACAATGATCTTAGAAACTTTGATCCAGATCTTATTGGTCCACCTGAGGAGATGAATGAAATACCTGATATTGTTGACTTAACAGATGTGACTTATGCAGAATGGTCACCAACCCAAATCTATGTGGCTGGAGATCGAGTCATTTATAATGATAACATCTACGAGGCTAAATGGTGGACCCAAGGTGATAATCCAGGTCAACCAGTTAAGAACGAATGGGATACCCCATGGAGTCCAGTAATAACTGATATTGAAATTCCGTCCATCATGGATGAGGAACTCCCCTTTTTAGAAGAACTGATTGATACAGAAACGGATGAAGTAGAAATACTTCCTCAAACCTATCCAGAATGGTCAGCTAAGCAAATCTATGTAGCTGGAGATAGGGTAGAATATGAGGGTAAAATATTTGAAGCTAAATGGTGGACTCAAGGTGATGATCCTTCTGCAGTCGTTAAATATCCTTGGGAATCACCTTGGGAACGGATAGGATAATCGATTATAAATAAAAAAGCGTTGCTACATTGGTTAATTCCAATAGCATACGCTTTTTTTACATTATAGGAAGGTCGTATAACTCAATCCATTAACCGAAAACCGTTAATGGATTTCAAGGAAACTTTCCTACCAAACATGTTGCTGTGCAAACGTAACAGAGCTAATTTTGCTCCTATAACAAAATGCAAATCAAACCATTACTGTTTTCGTTGATTAATCTCTGAAGTGTTTCTTGAAGTTTAGCTTGTGCTTCATCAGGCATCTTATAAAGTTTGTTTTGCAGTCCTTCATTAACTAAACTCTCAAGACTTCTACCAAATATTTCAGTCTGCCATACACTTGATGGATCACTATCAATCTCAGCAAGTATTCTTTCCATAAACTCTTGACTTTGCTCTTCAGTTCCGACAATAGGCGCAACCTCTGCCTGAATATCAGCTCTGATCAAATGAATACTAGGTGCACTTGCAGTAAATTTAATACCGTAACGACCACCTTGTTTAATAACTTCTGGGGTATCTAACTTTAATTCATCCATTAATGGATTAACAACACCATAACCTTTTTGCATAACTTCATTCAAAGCAAAGGCAACTTTATCATACTCAGTCTTGGCTGATGCTAATTTCTTAATAAGTGATATCAACTTGTGTTCAGAATTAATTTCGATACCAGTTGTTTCACTCAGAACATCGTAGAATAAGTGATCTTGTAAAGCAACTTCTACATCTGATACACCATTAGACATATCAATCTTATCAATATGAACTTTTTTTACATGATCGCTATCATTAAAGGTATTGACATAATTATCAACATCACGTAACTTAACAAGATCTCCAATCCCATCTCTGATAATACTCAATAAATCACTCTTCAACCAGTGATCGATTGTCAGTGATTCTGTCCATTTAGGTAATGAAATATTGATCTCACGAAGTGGGAACTCTTGTAATAAGTTTTCTGTAATATTGTTAACATCATCCATTCTCATTTGTTTACAGTTTAATGTTAACACTGGTACTTCATACTTTTCTCTTAACTCCCTATTCAATGCAATGGTGTCTTCATCATAGGGTCGACTACTGTTTAATACAACAACAAAAGGCTTATTAAGGCTCTTTAACTCATTGATCACACGTTCTTCAGATTCTAAATAGTTATCTCTTTCGATATCTGTTATACTTCCATCTGTCGTGACAACAACGCCGACTGTTGAGTGGTCTTGGATAACTTTTCTTGTTCCTAATTCTGCTGCATCTGTAAATGGTATTTCATGATCAAACCAAGGCGTTTTAACCATTCTCTCAGACTCTTCTTCTAAATGCCCCATAGCAGTTGGTACCATATAGCCAACACAGTCTATCATAATAGATCTAAAGGAAACATTATTATCAAGCTGTACTGTTACAGCTTCATTAGGAATAAATTTTGGTTCAGTAGTCATAATTGTTTTTCCTGCACTGCTTTGTGGCAGTTCATCAATGGTACGCATCTTTTGATGGTCATCAGAGATATTAGGAATAATGAGCATATCCATGAAATTCTTAATGAAGGTACTTTTACCTGTCCGTACCGGTCCGACTACACCTATGTATATATCCCCATTGGTCCTTGATGCAATATCTTGATAGAGGTTAAATCCATCTGCCATTTCTACTCTTCCCCCTTATGTATAGTTGGATACACTATAATATATTTTGAAAATCAATAAATTATTCATAAGATAGTACAAAATATCATGATAATGTAAACTTCCTACCTTTAAGAAAGAAATAGCAGCTATAAAATCATATAGCTGCTAGAAAGTACCTTTTAAACTAATTCTTTAATATCTACCACACTTCCTGAAGTTATATCTTGTTGCATCAATAATATTAACTGCTTAGCGACAAACTCAGGAGTACGTAAAAGCTCTTGTTCTTTGAAATTCTTAAATTCTTCTACTCTTATGAAATTCTCTTCTTCAACGTTTCTTATTTGCTGCTGCATGGTGGTATCCATAATTCCTGGTGAAAAACCTAAAATATGAACTGGATTGACTGTGTTTTTCTGTTCCTCAGCAACACACTTTGTAAACATATCTAAAGCAGCTTTCCCACTACAATAATTACTCCACCCGTAGAATGGTTTATTAGCAGCTCCAGAAGTTATGTTGATGATCCGTTTACGCACATCTGCTTTTTTTGTAAAATCGATAAACATGGATGAAAGCATCATAGGAGCACCTAGATTGACAGCTAAATGTTGATCAATCTCAGTATATGTACAGGATTCAACCCTCTTAATTGGATGAATCATAGCTGCATTGTTGATGAGTGTTATAGACTTAGCTTGATTCATATCAATTTTATTAACAATTTCTTTAAAAGTATATTGTAGACCATTGTGATCTTGAAGATCTTGAATATAATAGTTTAACTCAACATCTTTCGAATAAGCTGCACCAATAAGCTGATTATTCTTTTGTCTAGAAATACAGAAAAGATAATGATCGTCTTCTAATAAACTTCTAGCTATTGCTTCACCTAGACCTTTTGATGTACCTGTAATGATGTAATAATGCATATTAAACCTCCAATGACTATATATACTGACCTATACATTGCAGATATTTTTTCCTTAGTTCAATATATATAACTTAATTTATAAGATGAATAGTTCTAAATAATTACTGGATTTATAGTAATTATTTAATTCAACTTATATAATAGATTAACTGTCTAAAACTTCTTCTAAATATTCTATCGTAAATTCTATGTATCGTGGACACTTTGTTTCAAACAAACCAAGTTTAAGAGCTTCATCTTTACCTTCAGGTGTCGATGTATCACAGCCTAATAGTTCTTTGCAGTGAAGTGTACCAAATTCTTTGATAAATGCATCTTGTAAATCCTTAGCATAGGTTTTGGCAATCTGTTTTTGCTCTTGTGCTTCATTACTTACATAACCATGATTAAGACCTAGGACCATTAATGCTCCTGTCACAACACCACAAATATGTCCTTTTGCCATTCCTCCTCCAAAGCAAGAGGCTATTTTTAGAGCTGAGTGAGCATCTAAACCATGCTCTTCACAGTATTTAACTAGGACAGTTTGACAACAATTATAGCCACTAGTAAATATTTCTTTTGAATCATTTTGATTGTTCATCATCGCACTCCACTCTCTTTCTTCTGAACCTTCTCATCAGGTTTGATATTCCAGAAAAACCTGTAGATTGCTTCCTTATAATCTACTTTATTTTATCATTTAATTGATATAAGTTCAATTAAATAATATAGGCACTCTTTTATCTACATGTCATTTAAATGTAAAGTAAATATAATTCCATTTTCTATAGATCATCTAGACGTTTTCGATGTAATCATATATAATTTTATATAGAAAAAGGTTGGAAGGTGGTGAACGAAATAAAAAAAAGATTGAAAAAGATTATTCTTAGTCTATTCGTCCTCTTTGTTCTAGGTATTGGTACATACCTAACTATTAATTTAATTATGATCAATGAAGCTAACAAGTATATCATTGATATCGAAGATGACATGAATGTAGACGCAATAATGGTTCTTGGTGCATTTGTATATACTGATGGTCGATTATCCACTATGCTTGAAGATCGGATGATTATCGGTCTAGATGCCTATGACAATGGTATGTCAGATAAATTACTCTTAAGTGGTGATCATGGACAAAAGAACTATGATGAAGTTAATTCTATGAAAAGTTACGCTGAAGAAGAAGGCGTCCCGACTGAGCAAATATTTATGGACCATGCTGGTTTCAGTACTTATGAAAGTATGTATCGTGCTAAGGAAATTTTTGATGTGGATAGTATAATCATTATTACTCAGGACTATCATCTCAAACGAGCTGTATATATAGCACGACAGATGGGTATAGAAGCATATGGCATTCCTTCAGATCGATACATCTATCCTAAGATGGCTTATTATAAATTTAGAGAATCACTTGCACGTTTGAAAGACTTTGCCTATGTTAATATCCTTAAACCAGAACCAACTTATTTAGGTGATGTCATCCCTATCTCTGGAGACGGCAAAGCAACACATGATTAATTGACTACAAAGATAATATCAACCAATTTATATAATTTAAAGATGAATCTCCTATCTGTAATTTCTAACAGACAGGAGATTTTTTTATACTTCACTTCTTTTTTTTATGTCAAAATGACAGGATCTTTATCCCTTTCTTTTTCTATCCCTACTTCAAATGTATAAAAACTAGCCATTTGCCTTTCATAATTGTATGAATTTACCTATACTAAATATTTATTCTAAATTCTTGTCCAATTATTCATAGATTTGATTAATATTTTGTATATTCCCTTTATATATATTTAGTAAGGGGATTTCTCTTATTACTCAATCCAAAGAGAAAGGAGGTATCATTATGGATTATCTTCAAGAATTTGAGGAAGACATATACCTTTTTAATCACGGCAAGTCCTATAAAAGCTATTATATTTTAGGTGCACATCCCTATGAAAAAGGCGATATCGTCGGTTGTCGCTTCGCAGTATGGGCACCAAATGCTGATCGTATTGAAGTCATTGGTGATTTTAACCGTTGGAAAGGTGAAAATCATTTTCTGACAGAACTTGGATCGACTGGTGTCTGGATTGGATTTTTTGAGAATATAAAAGTAGGCACTCCATACAAGTATAAGATTTTTACAGGTAACACTATTCTCTATAAATCTGACCCTTTTGGATTTTCAGCTGAAAAAAGACCTTTAACAGCGTCTATCATTCATGGTCTTAATAAATTCCAATGGGATGATCAGTTATGGATTAATCAAAGGAAAGAAGCTGCACCCTATAATCAACCTATCAATATTTACGAAGTTCATTTAGGCTCATGGAAACTTGAAGGAGAAGACTTTCTAGACTTTTACGCCATAACAAATGAGCTGATTCCTTATGTCAAAGAAATGGGATATACGCATATAGAGCTCCTTCCAATTATGGAACATCCCTTTGACGGCTCATGGGGTTATCAACAAACAGGCTATTTTGCATTATCAGGTCGATACGGTGCTTTAGAAGGCTTTAAGCACTTTGTTAATCAATGCCACCTTAATAATGTGGGCGTTTTTATCGATTGGGTTCCTGGTCATTTCTGTAAGGATGCACACGGGTTGCACCTCTTTGATGGCACATGGCTCTATGGCGTAATTGATCATCCACAATGGGGTACTGTTAACTTTGATTTTTCTAGAAAAGAAGTTGTTAGTTTTCTACTATCAAATGCTTATTATTGGTTGGAACAATTTCATGTAGATGGCTTGCGGGTAGACGGTGTAACAAATATGCTCTATAAAGATTTTGACTATCAAGATGCATCATCATTAGATTGCAAGTTCCTTGACGACAACATATGCAATATTCATGCTGTTGCTTTCCTTCGTTCATTGAATGAAATAATCTTTAGAGATTTTCCAGGAATATTAATGATGGCAGAAGAATCAACGACATGGCCTTTGGTTACATCCCCTACGAATCATGATGGATTAGGTTTCAACTATAAGTGGGATATGGGTTGGATGAATGATACCCTTCATTACATGGAGACTTCACCTGAATTTCGAAAAGAAGAACATCATCGTATTACTTTCTCTATGCACTATGCGTTTTCTGAAAACTTTATATGTTCTTTATCCCACGATGAAGTCGTTCATGGAAAGAAATCGTTAATTAATAAGATGCCAGGGGGTTACGAAGAGAAGTTTAGCAATCTTCGGCTTCTCTACTGTTATATGATGTTTCATCCAGGAAAAAAACTACTTTTTATGGGTGGAGAATTTGCTCAGTTCATTGAATGGAGGTACGGTGAATCTCTGGATTGGCACCTTTTAGATTATCCAACACATAAAGCATTTCATCATTTTGTTAAAGAACTGAATCATTTATATATATCTCAACCTGCACTATGGGAAATAGATCACAGTTGGGAAGGTTTCCAATGGATTGAAGTTGATGATAAGGAACGAAGTTGTTATACCTTTCTTCGCAAAGGACTCACTGATCAGTTATTGATCTGCATCAATTTTTCAAAAAATCAATATAAAGATTACGAGATGAATTTGCCTGATAAATATGATATCCAGTTATTATTTACTACAGAGAAAGATCTAAAGGACTGCCAATGGGAAGTTATCTCTAAGATTTTTATTATGGAAATGAATCCTTTAAGTTGTTATTGTTTTCAACTAACCCCACTTCAAACTAAGGATTTTTCAACTATTCCTAAGGAGGTTTCAAAACATGATTACTAGTATTAATGACTTTAAACAGCTGTACCTGGATCTGTATGCAAAAGTAATTGGCGACCAGATGGAAGAAGGACAAGTGTATGATCATTATAATGTGTTAACACGTCTTATTATGGATGAAATCAATGCTAAATGGGCTCAAAGTAAATCCCACCAAAGGGTTCATCAAGATAAACAGGTCTTCTATTTCTCTATTGAATATCTCATCGGAAAGATGTTGCGTCAATATTTAATCGACTTAGGACTTCTTGATCTAACCATAGAAGGGCTTGAGGAAATGGGGATTGATTTTGAGCAAATCGAAAAATTTGAAGCAGAACCCGGGCTGGGCAATGGTGGTTTAGGACGCTTAGCTGCCTGTCTAATGTCCTCAATGACTTTCAAAGGAATTCCTGCTATTGGAATGGGTATTCGCTATCGCCATGGTCTTTTTACTCAAAAGATTATTGATGGTTATCAAATAGAATTACCTGATCACTGGCTCCAATATAACTACCCTTTTGAATTAAGGAAAGAACGTCACTATGAAAAAGTTAAATTCTATGGCAAGGTTAATGTACTCGAAGAAAATGGTCGTTTAACTTTTCAACATACGGACTACCAAGTTGTAAAAGCAGTACCCTATGACATACCTGTATTAGGCTATAACCAAGAGTCACAAGTTAATAAACTTCGATTATGGAATGCAGAACCATTAGAAAGCTTTGATTTAGAATCTTTCAATCAAGGCGATTTTTTGGAAGCTGTTAAATATCAGTCTTATGTAGAAGCTATCAGTCAAGTGCTCTATCCTAATGATAATAATCAAGAAGGTCGACTATTAAGACTGAAACAAGAATACTTTTTTGTCTCTTCTGGTATTCAAAACATACTTCGGGATTATAAGAAATATAATAATAATTCTGTAGTTGGTATTGAAGATAAGATTTGTATCCACATCAATGATACCCATCCTTCTCTTGCTATACCAGAACTTATGCGCTTATTTATCGACGAAGAAGACCTAAGTTGGGAAGAAAGCTGGCTTAAAACAACAACGATGGTCTCTTATACAAATCATACTATAATGCCAGAATCCATGGAATGCTGGTCCAAAGATATGCTTAAAGAATTATTACCCCGTATTTACATGATTATTGAGGAAATTCACCATCGACACAATGTCAATACGCCACCTATTATTGCAGATCATCAAGTCAACATGGCTAATCTTGCAGTTACAGGAAGCTACTCTATTAATGGTGTTGCAAAGATTCATACAGTCCTACTCAAAAGACACGTTCTCAAGTCCTTTTACAGTACAATGCCTGATAAATTCAATAATAAAACAAACGGTGTGGATCATAGACGTTTCTTATTGCAAGCTAATCCTATTTTGAGTTCTGTCATAACTGATACAATAGGTTCAAATTGGATAAAAGAACCTCAAAATCTCAACCGACTGCTTAACCACCAGTATGATTCAGAGTTTCGTCAACAGGTTGCAAAGGCAAAACTGCTTAATAAAAAAGCTTTAGCAAACTATATACATGAGCAAACTGGTATACATGTTAACCCAAACTCTATTTTTGATATTCAAGTAAAGCGCATCCATGCCTATAAACGTCAGCTGCTTAATGCACTACATATTATGTACCTTTACAATCAGTTAATGGAGAATCCAAATCTAGATATACACCCTAGGACCTTTATATTTTCCGGTAAGGCTGCACCTGGGTATGCACTAGCTAAAGCTATAATCAAACTGATTCATGAGGTAGCTTGTAAAGTGAATAATGAACCATTATTACAGGATAAGATCAAGGTCGTATTCTTGGATAACTTTAATGTTGGTCTTGCAGAAAAAATTTACCCTGCTGCTGATATTAGTGAGCAAATATCTACAGCCAGTAAAGAAGCCTCTGGAACTGGAAATATGAAATTTATGATGAATGGTGCACTTACCTTAGCAACACTTGATGGCGCTAACATTGAGATTCGTGAACAAGTGGGTGATCAGAATATCTTCATCTTTGGATTAAGTCCTAAGGAAGTACTCCATTACTACAAAAATGATGATTATAATCCTTATGAAGTTTACCAAAATGATGTTCGCCTCAAACAGCTTATGAGTCAGCTTACAAACGGCTTCTTCAGTAATTGTAAACTGGAATTACAAAGCATTTACGACTCTATACTTGGTAATAACGATGAGTTCTTTGTTTTAAAAGACTTTAGTTCCTATGTGGATACACAACAAGCTATTAATTATTGTTACCAAGATCAACAGCGTTGGCTCACCATGGTCATTAACAACATCGCAAGATCTGGAATTTTTTCTTCAGATCGTACTGTTGCAGACTATGCTAAAGGAATATGGCATACCAAAATGGATTAATGTCTTACAAAAGTAAGAATAAAAAACTATTATGTAGAATTAAGGAGGATTCGATGAAAGGTAAAGAATGTGTAACAATGCTTTTAGCTGGCGGTCAAGGTAGCCGTCTCGGGGGATTAACTCGAGATGTTGCAAAACCAGCTGTTGCCTTTGGAGGTAAATATAGAATTATTGATTTTGCCCTAAGTAACTGTTTTTATTCAGGTATGGATACTGTAGGTGTCTTAACACAGTATAAGCCCCTATTACTCAATAGCTATATAGGAACAGGTTCATCTTGGGCATTGGATGCTGTGAATGCAGGAGTAACTATCCTCCCCCCTTATGTAACACGTGCAGGTGGTTATTGGTACAAAGGAACTGCTGATGCAGTGTATCAAAATATTGAGTATATAGATTTCTATGACCCAGAATACGTACTGATTATATCAGGGGATCAAATTTATAGAATGGATTATTCAAAACTAATTAATTTTCATAAAGACAAAGGTGCTGATGTAACTATTAGTGTTATTGAAGTTCCATGGGAAGAAGCTCATCGTTTTGGAGTTCTCATAACTGATGACCAAGATCAAATTGTTGAATTTGAAGAAAAGCCTGATAATCCTAGCAGCAACAAAGCTTCAATGGGTATCTATGTATTTAATTGGTCTCTTCTAAAGGATGCTCTTCTAAGAGATCATTTCAATGAAAATAGCGCCAACGACTTTGGTAAGAACATCATGCCAACGCTTTTAGGCGAAGGTAAAAACATGTTTGCATATTGTTATGAGGGTTATTGGCGTGATGTAGGAACTATTGAAAGTTATTACGAAGCTAATATGGACTTATTGAAAGATCAGCCGCCAATGGATTTATATAATGAAGACTTCAAGATAAATTCTAATAATTTAAATGTTGAGCCTCATTTTATTACTAGCAATGGTAAGGTTGTCAATAGTTTAATATGTGATGGTTCCATTATTAAAGGTCATATAAGTAATTCGATTATTGGAAATAACGTTATTATAGAAAAAGACGCTTATGTTAAAGATTCCATTATACTTAATGATTGTCATATAAGTTCTGGAGCCCAATTACATAAAACCATTATTGGCGAAAATGTAACCATTAGTGAACATAAAAAGTTAGGTAATGATGAAAATAATGCCTTAGAAGTTGTTTTTAAAGATATATAAGACGTCTATTGAATAAGTCTAAAAGGAGGTTGAAAGAATGATTGACGCCTTAGGTGTTATCACAAATAAACCGGATCATTTGATCCTAGAAGAATTAACTAAATACCGCAACATTAATACCCTACCCATTGGTGGTAAATATAAATTGATTGACTTTCCGCTTTCAAATATGGTTAATACAGGAATGAAAAAAATTGGTGTTATTGGCAACCATCGTTATAAATCTTTAGTTGAGCATTTGGGAACAGGTCAGGAATGGTCTTTAAATAGAAAGAATAAAGGGTTATCTGTTTTACATGGTGCTAATTATCTATTCTTCGATGAATTTCCAACCATAAACTTGATGGATTTTCATGCAAATATTGAGTTTTTTGAGCAAACTAGTCGCAATAGTATTATTATCTCAAGTAGTCATGTTATTAGTAAAGTGGATTACGATAAAGTTCTTGAAGAACATCGCCAACAAGGTGCAGATATTACGTTAATTTATAGCCCCGAGGTGGATGTTTGCTCTACCAAAGATGACCTTTACCTTAATCTTGATGCATCTAATAGCTGGGTTGCTGGTATTTCAGAAGACCCATCTACAGATCATAAAGGTGTATTCTTAGATATGCTCATCATCAATCGCCAACTATTGCTCAAACTCATTGAGGAATGTGATCGTCATAATTTAAATTGGGACCTCATGAAACTACTCCAATACAATACTGGACGTTTTAAAATATCAGCTTATCCATATAAGGGGTATTTTTGCAAAATATCATCCGTCAGTCAATACTTTAAATGCAGCATGGATTTCTTAAATCCTGTTATTAAAAAAGAAATCTTCAATGAAGAGCATAAAATTCATACAAATGTAAAAGATAATCATCCAACCCGTTATGGGTATACAGGTGAAGTCAATAATTCTCTTATAGCCAGTGGTTGTTTACTCGAAGGACAGATTAATTCAAGTATCATCTTTAGAAAAGTTCATGTTCAATCCGACAGTCAGATCAAAAGAAGTATCATCATGGATCGATGTCAGATAGGGCGACATGTCCATTTAGAGAATGTCATTATTGATAGAAATGTTACTATTAAAGACCATATTGTTTTAAAAGGTCGCGAAGATGCTCCTATCGTAATAGGTAAAGGTCGTATCATCGGATAAAGGAGGAAAATGTACAATGCGTGTATTATTCGCAGCCTCAGAAGGGGCACCTTATATAAAAAGTGGTGGTTTAGGCGATGTAATCGGTGACTTACCTAAAGCTTTAAAAAACCTTGGTTCAGATGTACAGGTAATCTTACCAAAATACGGGAACATGGACGAAAAATATATGAAAGACATGACCTATATAACTCATTTCAAAGTACCAGTTGCATGGCGGCAACAGTATTGCGGCCTCTTCAGTTATGAAGATGAAAATGGCATTATATTTTATTTTATAGATAATGAACATTACTTTAATCGACCACTTATCTATGGCTATGGAGATGAGGTAGAACGTTATGCATTTTTTAGTAGGGCTGTACTAGAATGTTTAAATTATATTGACTTTTATCCTGATATACTTCATTGTCATGATTGGCAAACAGCGTTGGTTCCAGTCTATTTAAAAGAATTTTATCAAGAGTATCAATCTATAAGGACAGTTTTCACTATTCATAATCTAAAGTATCAAGGAAGATGTGCAGGACATGATTTAGAGGATGTACTTGGATTACCCTATAGTTTCCATCGTAATAATGCTTTTGAATTCCATGGGGATGTAAATCTGCTAAAAGCTGCTCTTTATTACAGTGACTATATTACCACAGTTAGTTCCACCTACGCCCATGAAATTCAGCATGCATTTTATGGCGAAGAACTAGAAGGTGTTATTCAAGAAATCTCGCTTCAGAATAAACTTAAAGGTATACTTAACGGTATAGATTATCACCGCTTCTCTTCATGTAAAGATTTGCAGGAAAAAGCCTATTTAAAAGATCAACTTCAGAAAGAACTCGGATTAAATGAAGAAAAAGACACCCCTATTGTGGCTATTATTTCTCGCCTAGTCGAGCAAAAAGGGCTGGATCTTGTCCGCCATGTTATACATGAAATACTGGATCTCCCCATACAATTAGTCATTCTAGGGCTCGGTGATTATAATTATGAAAACTTATTTAGAGAAATGGAATATCGCTATCCCAAAAAATGCCGTGCTCTTATTACCTTTGATACTGACTTAGCCAATAGAATCTATGGGGGTTCAGACATCTTACTTATGCCATCACTTTTTGAACCATGTGGCTTAGCTCAATTAATTGCTATGAAATACGGCTGCATTCCTCTAGTGAGAAAAACAGGTGGTTTAGCGGATACAGTAAAAGCATTTAACCCTGAAACATTAGAGGGTACTGGATTAAGTTTTGATAATTATAATGCTCATGATCTCCTATTTACCTTAGAGTATGCAGTTTATCTATATAACCAAAAGGATGCTTGGCGGCAACTTTTTATCAATGCCACTCATGAAGATTTCTCATGGCATCAATCAGCTGTGCAATATAACCAACTTTATCATACTCTACTATCATAAAACTAAGTTGACATACTAAAAAACCACTCTTCTTCAACAAGAGTGGTTTCATTATGCCATTTACTCTTCTAATCCCCCAAGGATAATAACAATATCAGACCCCTCAGGTATTTGCTCCGGAGCTACTATTACCTCTGATAAAGTGAAATAACTCCTTAAATCATACCCCATACCTTCTTCTTTAACAATAATCTGTGTCTTTTGATGAAAACTTCCGTTTGAGTTATCTAATCCACCAATATGATAACCTTTTTCTGTTAGAATATCACGGTACTTCGTGGCTAAACCTGTTTTTCCAGTACCATTTAATATGGTGATCACACTATCTTTGCTGTCACTAACAAAACTATTGTCATCACTTAACCTTTGATGAACAAATTCATAGACCGTTGTTTCATCCGTGTATATAAAATACCATATGCCATCTATTTTATCGGTTATACCAGGTATCGTATAAAAATCTATTCTGTTCAAGTCCAGATGTTCATAATATTTCAAATAACTGATGGCATCAAGTATACCTATATCTGTTTCAACTATATCATAGACGACACGCAATAATTGCTCTACCTGCTTTATGCTATTAATATTCAAAAGAGCTTCTGCACAACTTTGTATCAGATACTGCTGAATTTCTATACGTGCTAAATCACTATAAGATGATCGATACCTAACCAACTGCTCAGCTTGGGCACCATTTAAATGTTGATAACCCTCTTTGAGATGGATGTATAAGTTTTGAAATGGATCTTCGTAATTCATATCCATAGGAACGTATAAATCAATACCTCCAAGAGCATCAATCACTTGATCAAAAGAATCAGTATCAACGGTGACATAATGATCGATAGGAATACCAACTATCTGTTCCATAGCATCTATGGTATACAAGATTGGATCTTCTAATCCTGCTCCCTTAACACGCCAGTATAAATCTGTTAATTTCATGGTTTGAGGCGCCCATAGTCCCTCATTAATTCTATTATGTAATTCATCTGAAACTGTTATTTTCGTGTCTCTGGGTATAGCAAATACATCAATGTTATATGTTTCAGTATTAAATACCCCTACCATCATAACATCAGTAAGTCCTCCACTGGCATCCTTCCCGATGATTGCTCCTGTTATATAGAGTGGATCGTTATTCTGCTCGTATACAACCTCTTCTTCAACCACTTTTTCCTCAACAATAATGGGTTGTTTTGAAGGTGGGTTTTCATTACTTTCTTGATGACTCCAAATAAATGCAATCGATGTAACTGCAACTATAACTATAAATATAATTCCAAATTTCTTCATCCAATAACCTCCAAAGGAATTTCACGATTATAATCCAACGACAATGAATATTATACATCAGTTACTATATTTTAACAATATAAAAAACTTGCATTATCGAGTAAAAAGAGTAAAAAAAATAAACATATGACATATCATATGTTTATTTTTCAAATGAAGTTGAGCCTATTGAAGATGCTTAGTATGCTACCTATTAGTTCTATTAAAAGGCCAGAAGCTTCGTCTACCTGGTAGTTCTCTGCTTTGATTATTAGGCTGTCTATTATTAGGCATTCCTCCACCTTGATAATTATGCTGCATACCTCCTGGCTGATACCCATGCATACCGTTCATTGGATGGTTCCTCATGTTCATTGAAGTATTTGGTGGTAAACTACCCATTGGATTATTTTTTAAATCCATCTGAGGAGGATGATAAATTCCTGGAGGATTATTACTTATGCTCCTTTGTGGATTTGCAGGCATCCCTCTTTGGAATTCATTTCTCATATTCCTTTGAGGTTGGTTATTAGCCCTCTTCCCAAAAAGAAAGTTTCTCAAATTTGCTTGAAAATTTGGTAGAATACCTCCTTGAGGATTTCCCATGTTCATTTGTTGTGTAGGTTGCGGTTGCATACCTACTTGGGGATTTCCCATATTCATCTGTTGACTAGGTTGCGGTTGCATACCTCCTTGGGGATTTCCCATGTTCATCTGTTGATTAGGTTGCGGTTGCATACCTCCTTGGGGATTTCCCATATTCATTTGTTGATTAGGTTGCGGTTGCATACCTCCTTGGGGATTTCCCATGTTCATCTGTTGATTAGGTTGCGGTTGCATACCTCCTTGGGGATTTCCCATATTCATCTGTTGACTAGGTTGTGGTTGCATACCAGCCTGTTGATTATTCCTATTATTCATTTGTTGATTAGATTGCATACCAACCTGTTGAGCATTTTGCCGTGCAGGTTGCTGATTATTCCTCGCAGTATTCTGTCGACCTTGACTGTTATTTTGCCGGCCATTGTTTTGTTGATTGTTTCTCCTGCCAGCCTGTCTATTATTCTCATTAACTACAGGATAATAAAGATCAATATAAGATGTATCCCCTTGAGTAACTATTTCTTCAAGAGAATAATGACCTTCACTTGGTCTAAACTCTGTTGTACGAACCCAATTTTGAAGAATCTGCCAACCTAATGGTATTGTTTGAAGAGGATCTTCGAAAGGATCTTTTATGCGCATAACTGCATATTGATCACTTTTTATAGTTGTTATGGTAACATCATCCGATGCTTTCACATTTTGAGGTACCGTCACCATCAGTTGATAGCCTCGTATACCCTGAGTGCCCTCTTCAGTCGATACTGGTACGTTAAAGCCAAAAGCTCTTGTATTATTGTCTTTGACTATTCCCATCTTTTCAAACCAATTTTGCATGTAATCTATCGCATCATCTTCAGGGCAGAAACTTTTCGCTTGATAGGTGGCAACATTCATATCAGGTAGGGTTACTAAATGGACTTCGCTATATTTTTCTTCCATCGCCATTCCCCCTTTATATATAAATACGCATTTGGAGGAAAGAAGATGACATATTCTAATGCATTATTTGTTCATCTTCACGTAATAATGCATATTCTTCACTTGTTAGAAAGTCTCGTGAATTCAGATACTGTGGGATAGCTTGTTCTTCACCATCAATAATAATTTTTGCAAATTTATTTTTGATAATTAGTTCATAGATCTTCTGGTCCTTTTTAAGTCTTCCTAAAACACGATAATGTATCTTTAAGTCTTCACTTAATTGAGGAATATCGAATAGTGATAAGAGTCTTTTACATTTTCCTTTAAATGCTCTTTCAGGATCAAGACCTACTATCTCTTCATTATCAAAAATAAAATCTATATGAAAGATATCATCTTTAATATAAAGATCTGTCTGACAAAACTCATTAATGTACTGACGATATTGATTGCCTCTAGAAATTCTGGAAAACTCCTCCAACTCATCTATAAAGGTTAAAAACTGCGACACATGGGACAGATCTTGTATTCTAAAACCATCACTTGTATGATCGCTTATAGCCTTTAAAATATCTTGTTTTGAAGCTAAGTTAGCATAGTGATTCATATCGATGATTATCTGGTCATCTTTATCATGTATAAAATTCATTGTCTTAAAAGTTCTAAGTGTTGTCATCAGCAAATAGGCACTCATAATGCCATGCTGATAACTTTCAAAATCACAGGAATATCTCAATCTTTGAGCTGGTATCTGCTTAAGAGAATGTTTAATGACTAGGTGTTTGAGACTATCACCTTTAAGTAGTTCTTTTTTAGCTAAAAAGATTGCCTCCGTATCATCCATATCTGGATTAACATCATATCTTATACGACCGCCATCCTCATCTGTGAAATTTAAGCTAGTATGTATATCATCTCCTATGAAATCGATAAAAGTCTTAATGAATTGAACTTGCTCATTATTGTATTTAAAATCAAACTCGCTGAATGACTTAATAGAGAAATTTGGTAGTATTTTACCTATAGATGAATTAATTCTATTTATCTTTTTAATAGGATATCCTAAATCATGTGTTAGCGCTGTGATACAATGAACAGCTTGCTCCATACTCATATATTTCTCTAGAGCTTCAAATGTTTCTTTTCCTTCTTTACCTACTTTCTTTATAATTTCCTCATCTTTCATTAGGTAACCAAGCAAATGCAGAAAATGATTGGTTTCATCTCTATCCTTTCTCACAATCTTATAAAATTCATCTTTATTATAAATATATTCCCCTAAGAAATATACCCACAGACAATGTAAGGTGTGGTCTCTGTAAAAGGAATCTGTAGCAAATATTAACTCTTCAAATTCGACAAATTTATCGAAATAATCAAATAATTCATCATATCCTGACTTATCTGGATGAATAAAACTCATGGCAGCTTCAAAGAGTATTTTCCATAATTCTTTGGCGACACCAATACGATTATGTATCTGCTCTTCTTGCTTTAGTTGATTAATACAGTTTCTAACTTCTTTTTTTACATGTGGCTTTCCTTTCATAAACTCAACTTGATCATCTTCCATCAAATTCAAATAATAATTAAGTACTACTTCTTCATTAATTCTGGACATGATTTTCTCCCCTTTATCGTATATAGTTTAGTATATTTTTAATCTTATCTTTTTTATGTATAATCATAGCTATTATACCAGTATAAAGCTTAATGGTCAAAAAAAGCTGGTCTTTTAACCAGCTTTTATACTTTAAAATTCTATTTCATTTTCCATTCAATAAATTCTTCAGTCATTAAATCATAGGAAAGGTGTTCACCTTTCTTGTGACGAAGCATTAATTCTTTCACGGCTGTATGAGCATCTTTGCCCTCGAATAAGACTTGATTTATCTTTTCAACGATTGGCATTTCAACCTTATATTCCTTAGCAAATGCTAAAGCAGCCTGAGCCGTATGCACACCTTCAACTACCATATGGACTTCATCCAGAGTTTCCTCTAATGACTTACCTTTACCAAGAAGGATTCCTGCACGACGATTCCTACTGTGCATGCTGGTGCAAGTTACTATTAAATCTCCAACTCCAGATAAACCATTGAATGTATGAAAATCTGCCCCCATTGCAATACCTAGACGAGAGATTTCAGCGATACCTCTTGTCATAAGAGCTGCTTTGGTATTATCACCGTATCCTAGTCCATCAGAAGCACCAGCTGCTAAGGCAATAACATTTTTAAGTGCTCCACCTAGCTCAACACCAACTAAATCTGGATTCGTATACACTCTAAAATAATCACTCATAAAGAGATCTTGTACAACAACCGCTGCAGCTTTTGATTTCGAAGAAGCTGCACATGTAGTTGGAATCTTACGAGCTACTTCTTCAGCATGACTAGGTCCAGATAAAACTGCAACTTGATTATTAGGTAATATTTCTTCAATAACTTGCGATAAAGTTTTTAATGTTTCTTTTTCAAGACCTTTCGCTACATTAATTATTTCTTGATCAGGGCGAATAAAATCCTTAAACAATTCCAATGATTGTCTTAAATAGCTTGATGGTATAGCTACAACAATGATATCACTTTCTGTTAATAATGCAGCATAGTCATTTGTTGCTTTAACGCCTTTTGGAATGTCTATGTCTGGAAGATACTCTGTATTCTTATGGTTCTCATTTATATCCTTACATTCACTCTCACTATAGGACCAAATAGTTACGTTGTGACCGTTATTATGTAGCAAGATTGCTAGAGCAATACCCCAGCCACCTGAACCCATGATAGCTATGTTCTTCATAATTATTCATCTCCTACTTTTTTCTTTGAACGTTGACCAAGTTTAGATTCTGTTCCAGATAATAATCTTTTAATGTTAGCACGATGTCTTATAAATGCAAAAATCGTTATAAGAAGCCCAATACCGACAATTTCAAAATAATTAGCATATCCATTATAGAAGATGGCAAACAAAATCGGAACACTGGCTGTTAATAAAAGAGCTCCTAATGATACATAGCGGGTTATTAGCAAAGTCACTATGAGAATACCTGCGACAATTAGACCAACAACCCAGTCAACAGCTAAAATGGTACCAATAGTAGCAGCTATTCCTTTTCCTCCTTTAAACTTAAGGAAGAATGGCCAATTATGTCCCATAATAACTCCTATACCAGCATATAAAGATGCCAATAAACTCATATCTGGAAACAATGTCCTACAAACAACTACAGCAATAACCGCTTTCAATAAATCGCCTAAGAAAGTGATGATACCAGCTTTCCAACCTAAAACCCTTATAACATTTGTCGTTCCAGCATTACCACTACCAAAATTTCTTATATCTATATTATTAGCTATTTTCCCTAAAAAGAAAGCAGTTTGTAAACATCCAAACAAATACCCAATCCCTAAACTTATAAGTCTAAACATACCTATTCCTTCCCTTTCCTTTCTCTAACGATAAAACGTATAGGTGTTCCTTTAAAACCGAAGGCTTCTCTTAGTTGATTCTCAATATACCTTCTATATGAAAAATGCATTAGTTGACGATCGTTTACAAAGAGAACAAAGGTCGGTGGTTTAACAGATACTTGTGTCATATAGTAAATCTTTAGTCGCTTACCTTTATCTGAAGGTGGTTGATTCATTGCCATAGCTTCGTAAAGGATATCATTCAATAAACCTGTTGACACACGCAAGGCATGATTTTGAGAAACCATCTCTATAGTTTCAAATAACTTATTAACTCTAAGACCTGTCTTAGCAGAAATAAACATCATTGGTGCATAAGTCATGAAGCTGAAAGTTTCACCTAAGTCATTCATATAACGATACATGGTCTTATCATCTTTTTCAATAGCATCCCATTTATTCACAACAATGATAGAAGCTTTACCTCTTTCATGAGCAATACCAGCAATCTTAGCATCTTGCTCTGTAACACCCTTTTCTGCATCAATAAGGATAACCGCGACTCCTGCTCTTTCTATTGCTGATACAGAACGAACAATACTGTATTTCTCTATATCTTCTTTGATTTTACTCTTTCTTCGTATCCCAGCAGTATCAATGAAAACAAATTCTTTACCATCAACAGTAACAGGCGTATCAATTGCATCACGAGTAGTTCCAGCTATATCAGACACGATAACTCTATTCTCACCAAGAATTTTATTAATAAGTGAAGATTTCCCTACATTTGGTTTACCAATAATGGCTACCTTTAAAATATCATCGTCCTCTTCCTTGATTTCATCCTGATCAAAATTCTTAACTACTTCGTCCAACATATCCCCTAAACCAAGCATCTGCTCTGCAGAGATTGGGAAAGGATCGCCTAGCCCTAGATTATAAAACTCATAAACTTCATAGGACATTTTATTACGATCATCGATTTTGTTAACAGCCAGTACAACAGGTTTCTTAGCTTTTCTTAACATTGTAGCTACTTCTGCGTCGGTATCAGTAAGACCTGTTTTACCGTCAACAATAAATAAAATAACTGATGCTGTTTCTATAGCTATTTCTGCTTGTTTACGCATATGACTAAGTATTAAATCATCACTATCAGGTTCAATACCACCGGTATCAATTAATGTGAAATTATAGTTAAGCCATTCTACATCTGCATAAATCCTATCTCTAGTAACGCCAGGCGTATCTTCTACAATAGAAATACGTTCCCCAGCTAATCGGTTAAATAATGTTGATTTTCCAACATTAGGTCTACCAACTACTGCAACAATTGGTTTCATGTACATTCTCCTTTGATTTCTTCTAGTCTCTTATACTATCTTATCTATGACTTCTCTAGTATTGCTTCAATCAGATCCTTACCAGATGTTTCAACAATACGAACTGATGTTTTTAGTTCATCTTCAATTTCTTTAACTGTTATATCATCTAATAATATCTCTTCTTCTGCTTTTAGTAGATTACTTGGTAATAGAAGCTCATCTCCAAGGTCAATACCTTTCAATTGCTCTATGATATCACTACCAGTTAGTAAACCTGATACAGTTATTCGATCACCAAAAAATTTATTCTTAATACCGATAACTTTTAAATCTACATTTGGAAACTTCTCTTTTAGTTGAGAAGCACAATGATTAATAATAGATAGTGGTAATAATGATGTAGCTATAGTTAACTTTTTAGAAATTTCAGTATTGGATTTCAGTTTTTTAAAACTTGATTCAAATTCATCCATAAAGAGCCTAACCATACCTACTCCATTTTCTAACTGTAAATAGCCATCATACCGTTCTTCCTCTGGTATTGGTCTCTCTGATAAAATATAAAACTCATCTGAAGCGTGGATAAAATGTTTACCAGTCTCTTCACTGATCTTCTTTTGCCAACTTTCAATTAAGTCTACAACTGCTATAGCATCATCTTTTGAAAATGGTTCTAGATTATATAATCCTTCACGGTATTTTGATATACCCACAGGTACTACTGATACACTCTGCATATGAGGAATAAAGTCTGATAATTCTCGAATACTTCGATTGAGTTCTTCACCATCGTTAACACCTTTGCAAAGAACAATCTGACCATTTAATGTAATCCCTGCATCGGCTAATCGTTGAATATATTCTAGGACCTGCCCTGCAAATTTATTATTAAGCATCTTTTTACGTAGTTCTGGATTGGTTGTGTGGACTGATACATTGATTGGTGACATTCTATATTTGATAATGCGTTGAATATCATCCTCTTTCATATTCGTCAATGTAATATAATTACCTTTTAAGAAGGATAGTCGTGAATCATCATCTTTAAAATATAAAGTCTTACGCATGCCCTTAGGCATTTGATCTATAAAACAAAAAATGCATTTATTTCTGCATGATTTATAGTTATCCATCAAGTCAGCTTCAAACTTAATACCAAGATCTTCATTATAATCTTTTTCAATTTCAAATATCCATTCCTCACCATTAGGTTTTAAGAAGGATACTTCTATATATTCTTCTTCTATAAAGAAGTAATAGTCAAAAACATCTTTTATTTCTTTTCCGTTTATAGAAAGTAATCGGTCACCTGCTTCGATCTCTAACTCTTCCGCAATACTCCCTTTTACGACTTTTGTTATAATATGTTCTGTCATCAGTATTCCCCTTACGTTACTTTAATTGGATAATTGCAGCTAGAGAGCCTCTCATCCCATGATGTCCTCTATGTGAATAGAAGTGATCAAGATGACACTTCGTGCATAAATCCGTTATAAGAATATTATCTTCAAGGATGCCTTCTTTTATTAAAGTAAGTTTATTAGCCGACCATAAATCTATCATATATTTGCCATTTTGTCTAGGCATAATCAAGTATTTTTCCTCATCAGGGAATGCTTTTTTAAATTCATTAACAACTTCCTCTCCTACTTCAAAGCAACAAGAACCAATGGAAGGACCAATACCAATTAGAATATCCTTCATGTCAGAGCCATAGGATTCTTGCATAACTGTAACCATTTTCGCCCCAATTTTTTGCACCGTACCTCGCCATCCTGCATGAGCAAGGGCTACTACTTCTTTAACTTGATCAAGGAAAAAAAGCGGAACACAGTCTGCATAAAAAGTAATAAGTGGAATTCCCTTTTCATTTGTTATTAATCCATCAATCTCCTTGATATCACTATCCAATCGGTAGCCTTTCCCCATATCTTGAGATGTAACGTGATATATTTGATCTTTGTGAACTTGTTGAGAGAATACAAGATCATTTTCATCGACTTCAATAGCTTTACAGATGATTTGATAATTTTCTCTTACGTTCTCTTCTTCATCTCCTCTGGAAAAACCAAGATTTAAGGATTGATAAATGCCATGACTAACACCACCATGTTTGGTTGTAAAACAGTGTTTTGTTTTGCCTGTTGCATCGAAATGTGGAAATGTCAGCCACTTGAGCTTTTCTTTACTATGAATTTGAAGTGTATTGGAATGTAATTGCATCAGTTCACCATCCCTCAATTTACAATATTACTTCACATGAAAATTTAGCCATACTTATATATATCATATATTGTTTCCTTTAATTCTTCAAGTCTTTTGTTATGGATACACCATCACTTAGAGTGATACTCACATGTCATAAAAGCTTCATTTGTAAGCACTGGTAATTCATGTTATAATATGCAAGGAATATTCTAAAAAATAAGGATGATGGATGTATGAAAGAAAAAATTATATTAGTTGGAATAGGACTTATCTTATTATTTCAACTCGTTATCATGATTAATCAACATAACTCTAAAGCCAACATTGAAAGACTCAATTTAAGAATTGATCAAATAAGTGATACTGTCACCTATACAGGTTATGATATTGAAAATAGTTTATACAGTCTTCAAGATTCAATTTATGAAGAAATGGCAAATTACAATGAAGAACTAACTAAGTACAATAGTTATATTACTACTTTACAAGAGAATGTTGAAGATGTGACTGATGAAGAAAACCTAGATTTAGCTCCTGTAGTTGAAGACTTATTGTTAAATCCTGAAGAAAATATCACTGTAGACATATCTACTTATCTGGAAAAGAATCAACCCTATTTAAAATTTCAGGTCACTTTCTCAGGAGAACTAGATGCTTTAATAACTAACCCCAAAATTAAACTCTTAAATGAAAGCTCTGGCTCATATATACTGAATGCCTTAGAGCAAGAAGGTAACACCTATGCGTGCAGTTTTAAGTTATTAAAAGATACTTCATACAGTTATTCTGTCTTAGGTGTTATACGTAATAAAACCTTAAATACAGAATTGAAATCTGTCAATCCTGTTTATCTCTATCAATATGAAAACTTTACATATGAGGCTAACCTTTATGACAGCCAATTATCAATTCTACTCGGATTGGAGACAAGTCCACCTGCACTGGAAGCTTTGCGTGTTCAAAACATGACATTTAAAATATTGGATGAAAATAATAATTTATTAGATACACTTGATATGGATTCCTTGTGTAAAGAACGCTTTGATATGGCTTATAAGGAAATTCCAATTGAGAAATTACTTGTATTAATCGCTGCAGGAGAATTCAAATTCGATCAAGATATAAATCACATGAAAGTTGTTCCAGGAAAAATCGAAATTATAATAACCTATGGAACTGATGACGTAATAACTAAAAAAATCGATATTAAACAGATTGACTAAAAAGAAACCAAGTTAAGAGGTCATTCAACTTAGCTTGGTTTCTTTTTATACTTGAAAAGCATCTACTATATGCTCTATCTGGTCACCTAGTATTTCTATGACATCAAAACGAAAGTTACTCTCTAGCTGATAGGAACTAATGTACCATAGGGCTGTTTTATAAATTTTTTGGCGCTTATAACCATTGACCGCTTCTCTTGGATAGCCGTACCGAATACTCTTTCTATACTTCACTTCAACGAAAACAAATGTATTATCATCCATTGCTATGAGGTCTATTTCACCATAAGGACATCGATAGTTTTTAACTTTTATAGTATAACCTTTTGCAAGGAGATAGTTTAAAGCTCTTTTTTCACCTTCATCCCCTTTAACCTTCTTGTTTACTTTCATTAATTCTACCCTCTAACTCATCTAAATCATTAACAAATACTAATATTTCAGCCACAACTTGATAGAGTTCTTTAGGGATTTCATTCCCGATGTCTAATTTTATGAGTTCATCAGTCAACTTCTTGTCTTCATAGATAGGTACATTTGATTTTTCTGCAGTTTCAAGTATGTTTTCTGCTACTATCCCCTTACCTTTGGCCAATACAGCAGGCGCATAACTAATATTGGGATCATATTGAATAGCTACGGCTTTTTTATGTTTCTTCATAGTATCACACTCTCATATCAAAAGAAAATCGGGGATCCTGACTTTGTTCTTTCTCATCTTCTTCAAATAAATCAAAAGATTTCTCAAATAAACGAATCCTATAATGTTGCAGTTGGTAACCACTACTCTGCAGTTGATTAGACAGTTGATTAATTTTATTCTCAACTAACGTTTTAATATGTTTGTTTTCAACACCGATTTGGCAGGATAGTTTCTTATCATCTACATTAAGATAACATTCAAAATGACCTAAAAATGCTGTATCTAAAGTGATTAAAGCGGTCCTAGTATCATTTTGTTCTTTACCTGTGCCACCCTTCTTATCTTCAAAGATCATCAGATTACCTTGAGTCAAACCATTACTCATTTGTAAAGGAATATTAAGTACCGTCATGTTTTGATTGACTTGCTGTAATACTTGCAATTGATCTTTTACCTGAATGACCTGTTGTTCCAGTTCTTTACCTTCATTCATGTTACTAAGGGACTTATTTGCAGTATTCATTACATCTTCTATTTTTTCATAAACTTCTGCTATATTCTCTTTTGTTAAAACATTATCTACTTTAATAAAGAACTCTTTAATCAGCAGTTCCTTAATTAATAACTGATTAACTTGTTCTTTTGCTTGTGCTTCTGGTACATTTGCTTCAATTAACTGCTCTACCTCATCAAAAGTTAATTCTCTATTGATTGGTAGTGATTCAATAAAGGGCTTTATTACCTTTTCATTGAGTAATGGTAATTTTGATTGAAGTGATTGAACTGCTGAAGGTATATTTTTATTCTGAACAGGTAAAAATTCTTTAACCAGATCTGAACGCTGTTCTTTAGGCAGATGCGCAATTTTATCAATCATAACCTCTAATTGTTCAGATAAATGGGCTTTATTACCTACCAAATGATCTAATAATTGAACGTTTTTATCATTAATCTGAAGGTTCTGCTTCAACATAAAAAGCACTTTATTGAGAGGTATTTGGTTCTGGTTAACATGACGATTAATAGTCTGTACAAAGTTTTTGTTAATAGGTAACTTTTGATCAACGAGTTTAAAGATCATGTTCATATTTTCTTTTGTCAGTGGTATACCTGCTTCTTTAAGGGCATGTTGAGCTACTGCTTCTTTACCTTGTTGTAAGTTACCCTCCGGCTTGATGACAATTTGTCCATTATCTGAAGATTGGACTTTAAAAGATAACTTTTGGCCCATCTTTAATTCTACGTTACTGCCCAATCGAGCATTTAACATTGTTCCATTCAACATTTTTAATAAAATTTGATCTTTAGTAATATTTTCAACGACACCCTTAAATACATCACCTGGTTGAAGTTGCAGTATCCCCTTCTGTGTATTGTTGATGTTCGTCTGTTGATGAATTTTTGCAAAATAATCCTGAGTTATTTGCACCTTATCACCTCGTTTAATCAGGCTTTAATCAATTAAGTTAGTGACAAAACTCTTCCTATGTATCGGACATAACCCGTACTTCTTAATTGCTTCTATATGCTCTTTCGTTCCATAGCCTTTATTCCTTTTGAAATTATACTGTGGAAAGAGTTCATGATAATCTTCCATCATTCTATCCCGAGACACTTTTGCCACTATACTAGCCGCAGCTATAGATATACTCTTTGAATCCCCTTTAATAATAGCTTCTTGAGGTATTGTTATATCAGGAATAGTAACAGCATCTACCAAAAGTTGATCAGGTTTAACAGACATTTGGTCGATAGAACTACGCATAGCTTCATAGGTAGCTTGTAGAATATTAATCTCATCAATGGTTTTCACGTCGATGATTCCTATTCTATAATCCACAGCACTTTGTGTAATCGCTTCAAAAAATGCTTCCCTCTTGACCTCAGATAATTTTTTTGAATCGTCTAATCCTAATATTGGTTGCTCATCTAATATAACCACAGCACTAACAACTGGTCCAGCTAAGGGACCTCTACCAACTTCGTCAATACCTGCTATATACTCTTTTCCTTGGCCTTGAAATGAATTTTCATAGATACTCATTTCTTCAAATTTCTCTATTAATTGTTGATGCTTAGCAAGCTTATTGTTGTACTTTTTCAATAGGTTCTGTACACCTGCTCTTTCATCATCATAATAGAGTCTCATTTCTTCATGTAATTCATCTATATGAACATTGCTTAAGTATAAATCTATTGCTTTGATAGACTGTGCCATGATTGACCTCCTAATATGTATATCGTCAAGACATTAGTTAATTATAAATGCTATCCTAGAAAAATTCAAGAAGTGATATCTCATAATGCTTATCAACAGATATCACAGTCTAATTTTTCTGTAAAACGTCGACAGTAATCTATACAGTCTATACCCAGAGTAGCTTTAGTTGTTCCTTCTATCTTGTTGAGTTCATTGATCGATACAAGAATTGATTGTGAAGATGTTACATTATAATCATGTACACTTCTTACACCGATTTTATAGAGGCTTTTGGCATAATCTACCCCTACACCGTTAATTCTTAACAAGTCAACGATTCTTAAACCGTATTCTATGCTTTCAAATGGAATTTGGATGCTCTCTGATAACTCAACTCTATTCTTTTCACTTATAAACGCTTCATAATAATGCTTAGTATTCTTAATTTTCTTAGTGGCCAACTTAGTTAACTCACCTTCAGTAAATATGCTTAACTTAGTTAATGGCATTGTTTTAACTTTATAGCTGTTGACCATTTGATTAAGGATAATAAGGTATTCTTGATCTATTCCATATGCTTCTGCAACTGAAAGATAATTTTTTTTATTCTTAAGTAAGTCTTGTATATCCAGTAAGTTGCTTAGACCTTTATTCTCTAGCTTCAGTAAATTACTGTTCATATGATGTAAAATTCCCTTTTGTGATGGTAAAAGATGCACAGTATTCATTATTTCTTCAAATTCTCTTATTGTTATCTGATCTAAAGGTATAGAATACATAATCTCCTCCTAAATTTATCATGAGTATATCATTTTCTTTTATTAACAGTAATCTTCGTAATAATTGCTAAACATATAATGAGTAGAACTAAAGGTAAAATCAGCTTGTTTCTAGGCATTTTAGCATTTTCAACATCTACCGCGTCCAATTGTTCAACTTTATTTGAAGTAACCTGGTACACATCTTCTGTAGGGGTCTCCATAGCCATATTCTCGTTAGAATTCTTATCTAATCTCGCCTGTGCAGCAAAATACTCACCATCATTAATATATTCTTCATAGCGTTTTACCATATCATATTTTTCGCTTATTAACTCTAATGACTGATAATCACTTGAAGTTGCTTTAAAAAGCCAATTCCTATCTATCTCTTTATCCTTTAAGAGAACTACCACAAGGTGGTCGCCAACTGTTGGTACGTCACTAGTACCATAATAGACTTCAATAGGATCGATTGTAAGGACTTCTTCAGTTATTTCACCCATCATTATCGTTATTGGTTGAAGGGTACATGTTTCCTGGTTTAAATCAACAAGCTCGCCTATAAAAAGAGCCTTTTGCTCTCCATTCATTAAAGCTTCTGGTATATCGCCAGCATGGACAACAGACAGGCCAAACATTATTGTCATGATTATCAGAAGGATTTTACTACCTCTATTCATTTGCATATCACCTCCGTGAATGATATTAGATTATCTTCTTATATTATAATTATGTATTCGGTATATAGATAGAGAAGTAATTGGATTAAATTTTATAATATAGCCACTCTGGTATTATTCTCATTAACCAAGCTATAAGCCTCCATCTCTTTGTTACAACAGCTTTCTCTTTCCCTTTTTTGATTACTTCAAGTATTTGCTTAGCAGCTACCTCTACAGGCGCAACCCAAAATGCTTTATCGCCCTGCCCCATGGCTGTGTCTACAAAACCAGGCTTAATATCAATAACTTTTATATCCATTTTCTCTTTTTTTGCTTTACATCTTAGTCCTTCTAAATAGTTAGATAGATAAGATTTTGTAGCACCATACGCCGGACTATAAGAACTTCCTCTAATACCAGCAATAGATGAGATTCCAACTATGCAACCACTCTTTTGCTTAGAAAAATATCGGTAAGCTACATTAGCTATAGAAGTGAATCCTAGAGCATTGACTTCTATGGTTTGCTTCTCTATACCCCAATCCAATTCAAGGTTGACATGCCCATATCCAGAGTTGATTACAATAAGATCTAGACCACCAAGTTCTTTTATTAATTCTTCTAACTCTTTCATCGCTTCTTCAGTCTTAGATATATCCATCTTTTTTACATGTACCTTATTTTCGTACTTATCTTTTAACTCTTCAAGTAATGGAACCCTTCTTGCAGTGATCCCAACGGTATAATCATCATCTATAAGTTGTATGGCAACTTCTCTACCTATCCCACTGCTTGCACCTATAACAATAGCTTTTTTCATCGATAAACCTCCATCTAGTATATATTGAACAAATGCAAGCATTTTTCATTAGTTCAATATATATTCCGTAATTGTTAATATGAAACGTTCTAAAAATCAACTAAATCTATATCTTATGAGTTGAATTAACTATCAACACATATGAAACAACTATTAATCCGTACTTTATTGTTATATAGCCAATTAAAAAGATCCAATGCATCATCGGCACTTTTATAATCTTTTATATCGATAAAATACGCCGCACATATAAGCTCAATACATATAAAGAAATACCATGCAGATTCTTTTTCTATCGGTAAAAGAGGTGACTTTTCCTCATAGGAACCAGTGAAACCTCTGACCGCTTCAAGCCATACATTTTGTAATCCCTCTTCTCTAAAGTCTTCATAAAAGAAACTTAGCAACATGTAACAAATATCAAAGATTCTGTACCCAATTGTTGCTAAATCAAAGTCGATTAACCCTGACCATTCACCATTTTCAAAGAGTATATTTCCACCGTGGGGATCTCTATGTATATGTTGCTTTGGTACATTAGTGAAATAATATACCACCTCTTCTCTTAACTGATTGAGCTTCTCTTGAATGGATGCATCATCATAATGCTTTAATAATGTTGGTAATGCCCAATCATAGATTTGCTTATCAAACTTCATGTCCCTAATAGTCTCATTATCACCTTTGTAATCAGCAAGTGCTAAATGTATTTGAGCTAATACGTTGCTGTGCTGAAATATGATATTCCTATCATCTTTTTTCAAGTTATATATTATATGTTCACCCTCTAAAGCTTTGTATAAGCTTAAACATTCTCCTTCATATTCAACAAAACATTCACCTTTATCAGATAGCCTTGGAACTGAAACAGGTACCCCCTTCTTTTTTAAGTGTTGTATAAAATGAGTTTCTGCTAACACTCTTTTCTTATTCGACTTATTCTTAAGAATAAAGCTTGTTCCATCTTCACAATTAACCCTATAAACATTATCTTGAATTTTCTTCAATTCCTTAACATCTTTTATATTCCAAAACTTAAGTACCTCATGATTCACATTCATATGTTTCACCTCTAGATTCAAATTTCTATCCCCTAACTTACTCATGTTCTTTCCTATATAATAGGAACAACTGCTTTTGCATATCAATTCCAATCTTTCGCATTCTATTTTTTAATGAATCAACTTCATTTAATAATTGCTTGTATTCTTGAGTATGAGCGACTTCATCAACCTTTTTATCTAAAGCATGATCAATTGAAAGCAAACTCTCCTCCCCTACCCCTTTATAACAATCATCATCGTATTCATTCTCTTCTAAAAGTGATAAGTGATTGCCATTAAAGAATTCCTTTACTTCTTCTTTGGATAAAGTAAAATTATGTATTTTCCCTTGTAACTTATCAACTTTTACAAAGAAATCTGATAAATATCTATCTGTTAGTTGAGTCTCAGTCAAATCGTCGTGTATCATCTCATTGATAACGAATAACCCATCTTCTTTCAATACTCGATATACTTCTCTAATCACTTTGTCTACATTTTCAAAATGATGTAAAGAATTTGATATTGTGATTAAATCAAACTCCTCATCTAAAAATGGAAGCTTAGCCCCATCAGCTAACAATAATGTTACTTCTTCATCTTTCAGCTTTTCTCTAGCAATATGAAGTATTTCCTTTGTGACATCACATCCAATTGCACGATTATAAGATTTTATATTCGCCAATAAAGCTTTTAAAAAAACGCCATTCCCTGTTCCAATATCTAAAACCTTATTACATTCTAAACCTAATAGTAAGGGACTATTCTGGATGATATCTTTATACATTGTATACTGCCTCCTTTATCATTAAACAGCGATACAGATTAATGGTAACTTAGGTTACCGTTACACACTATTATACATCAATAACTATATTTACTCAATAATCCCATTATCTAACTAATGGAGTTATAAATAAATAAAAACCTATGCCTTTAGACATAGGTTAACTGTTCTTACTCTTATACTGGTTAACAATATTGATAAACTCTGCTTTTGGTTGAATACTCTCTATAAATACTTGCATGAAATCTCTCTCTTCTGCTATCGATTGTATGGATAAAGCTTTAAAGACTTCTGGTACTTGTTCGTTCAAATACTCTTTTATCACTTTTTCAGGTGAAACCACTTTTTTATTACGATCTTTATACTTTTCATTAAAGCAGCTCTTACACACTTTTTTATAACCTGTTTTTGCTCGTCTATCTATTGGAAAATCCTCTAACACTTTTTCTTCATGACATTCTATGCAAATTTGAAACTCTTCGTTCATTACTCACACCTACTTTTATAATTAAATAATAAATATATCATAATATATATTTTATCTCATTTATATAATATATCATA